>NZ_JALUKE010000178.1 GCF_027056685.1 Sulfurimonas sp. | reverse complement strand
GAACAATAGCAAGTTTTGCTCCGCTGTTTGCACTTTTATAGCTACTAAACGCAGCCAATACACTTTCCTCTTCATCTGGATGTGTACTTCCTGCTACTATTAGCTCACAATCAGGTTTCACATAGTCACAAGTTTTTTTAATCTCACCTGCGAGTTTAATATTTCCAATCACTTCAATATTTTTTGCACCAAGTGCCAAGAACCTATTTTTATCATTTTCACTCTGCACATACAAAGTAGAAACATTTGCCAGAAGTTTTTTGTAAAACCATGCAAATTTCATATACTTATCAACGCTTTTATCAGAAATTCTTGCGTTTAAAAATATCACCTCTGCACCCCTAGCATGAGCCATAACAAAAAGCATATACCAGAACTCTGCCTCTAAAACAATAAGCTTCTTTTGTGGTTTTATCCAAAAAGGCAGATACATCTCATAAGGCAGGTAGCGAATTTCAGCATCATACTTTTTTGCTTCATCCTGCCCCGTTTGTGTAATCGTTGTAATGACAATTTTCTCTTCATTTAATCTATCTAAAATAGGCTTCAACGCTCGTGCTTCACCAAGTGAGCATACATGGAACCAAATAGATTGAGAATTTTTAAAAGGTGGATTTTTAAAAAGAAAAAAGCGTGAGGGTATCGACTCTTTGTATTTTTGTTTAAACGAAAGAATAATAATAAGTGGGAGTGCCACTAAAAAGAGCACAACACTTAAAATATAGTAGAAAAGAAAAAAAGGCTTCAAGCCTACTCTTCTTCATTCGCTTTCATATAGAGGATACGTCCACAGTGAGGACAGTTTGTAATGTCTTCACCTTTGATTACATCAGCGTAAACTTTATCGCTTATAACCATATGACAACCCATACATGCTTGGTCTTCAACAGGAACAACAGTCGTATTCTTAGCCCAACGACGGATTTTTTGATAGAAAGCTAAACCTTTTTGGTTTATTTCAGATAAAAGTTTCTCTTTCTTTTTGAAAACTTCTTGTCTTTCGTTGTTAATTTTTTCTAATTTTGTATCAACATCAGCTTTTACTTTTTCAAGATTTGCACTCAACTCTTCGAGTGTTCCTTTTGCCGCTTCTATTTGCTCTTTTTTTGCTTCAATGATTTTTTCAAGTCTTTGAATCTCTTCATTGGCAAATGTCACTTGTTCTTTTGCAATCTCTTCTTCAAGTTGCAAAGATTTCATCTCTCGTTCAGTTTTTACTTCTGAACTTTTTTTTGCATTCTCTTCAAGTTTTTGAGAAAGTTCTGCAAGATGAAGCTCATTTTTTGATTTTTTAACTTCTTCGTCTTTTATCTCATTCGTTAAGTTTTCAATATCTGACTCAATACTTTTTGTTTTTGCAAGTGCAGCTTCATAATTGTAGTTCGCTTCTTCAATTTGAGGTTCAAATGCATCAATTTCTTTGTCTATAATTGAAAGGTCGATTAACTGTTGTAAATGTTTATTCATTGGTGTCCTTTGGGCTTAAATATATATCAAATATATGTGAATGGGTTTTCTGATGACGCAATTATAACTTTTAAACCTAAAATTTTCAAATGCTTTTGTAAAATTTGGGCAAAAAAGCACTCACTTTCATAATGTCCGATGTCAATTAAAGAGAGTTTTATACTTTTAGCCTCCATAGCATCGTGGTACTTAATATCCCCTGTCAAGAAGCAATCAGCGTCTAAACTACGCATCAAAGAACAGCCCGAACCAGTCGTTAATGCCACTCTTTTTACCCTATTTGCACATTTTACAGTTTTTGCACATTTAATGCCAAACACAGCCGATACTTTTTTCACAAAAACATCAAAATCTTCATCTACATCAAGATAAGCAACAAATCCATCTTTTTCTTTAATTTCATAACCAAGGACCTCCGTTGCTACATAATCATTAAGGTGTGTTTGATCAAAATTTGTATGCATTGCAATATTTGAAATATTTTTTTGAATCATTTTTTGAATTAAATTTGCAGGATATTTTGAAAAATTCAACTGTTTTAATCCACTAAAAATAATAGGATGATGGGTAATTAAAAGTGTATTTTCTTCTAAAGAATCTATAAGTTTTTCATCCACATCTATACTGAGTGCAATATGTGAAATATCATCTTCAACATCACCAACTAAGAGTCCAGAATTATCCCAAGACTCTTGCAGGTTAAAAGGTGAGAGTTTGTCTAAAAATTCATAAATTTCTTTTATTTTCATCTAGGCTTCCTTTGTAAGTTTGTCCAACTCTTCTTGTGATTCTTTCATATTGGCATCTAAACGCAGTGCATTTTCATACATCTTTTTTGCTCTATCAAAATCTTTCATATCAACAAGTAGATTTCCATAATTGTAGTATGTAATAGGATTGTTTGCATCAAGTGAAAGTGAGTTTTCTAAATGATCTTTTGCCTTTTCAAACGCAGCCATTTTTCTATAAAGTGATGCCATCGCCTGATGTATGTAGCTATTGTTAGGATCAAGTGCAAGAGCCTCTTTATAATACTCTAGTGCCTCATCATCTCTATTTTGCTGCCCAAGAGTATATCCCATTTTAAAAAGTGTTTCAGGGTTATTAGGTGCCTTAATATTTGCTTCTGAGTAGATTGCAAGTGCTTTTTGCAAGTCACCTTTTTGCATCTCTTCATCTGCTTTATCAATCAAAGATGAAGCATCAAACGCTGAAAAAGCTTCTGCTGTTCTAGGTGTATCACCTTTCACATCACTCTCTTGTGGATCTTGAAGTGTTTGAATATGTTCATAAATTTTATATGCAAAAAATGCCGAGGCACCAAGCATTAAGAGTTGAAATAGTGTCATTTTTTTCCTTTTAATAAATTATTGTTTAGTAGTGTAATCAACTGCAAAGGGTCAACCTGCACCCCATCAATTCTTGCACTAAAGTGTAGATGTGGCCCGGTCACTCTGCCACTTTTTCCTGAGAGTGCAATTATTTCTGAGCGTTTGACAAGCGCACCTTTTTTTACTTTAAAACTGCTCAAATGAAAATAGCAGGTATAAATTCCCTCTCCATGATCTATAATCACCGTACCGCCAGAATAAAATCTTTTCCGTGCTAAAACAACGCGACCATCATTTGCAGCTTTTATGGGTGTTCCCATTTTTGCGTGAAAATCTGTACCGCTATGGTAACCTTTGAGTGAATTATTATATACTCTAGCTGTTCCAAAGGGACTTGTAATGTTACTCTCAAGTGGTAAAATAAACTTCTTGGAGATATAACTCTTTTTATCGACAGTGTTGTAAATTTGCATAGCTTCTTTATACTCTTTTGCTATGCGTTTTTTTACACTTGTTGCTTTTGGATTTACCTTTTTACTTGAAACTTTTATCTGCTCTTTTTTATATGCCCCTGCAAGCACATCTAAACGCAGTGAATGTTCTCTTCTTTTACCTACGTTTAGATATTCAACTTCCATCTTTTTACTGCCAACACGCTCATAATATGAAATCGGGACTAAAGCAAAATAGTACCCTTTTTTCAAAGGATGTTTAAAAATAGAAAATTTCTTTTTATCAAACACAATATCTAAATATTTTATGTGAGGTGTCGCATGAAGTTCTACAAACGCAGTGCTTCCTCTTGCTACCTCATCATTTGTCACACGAGCACTAAACGCAGATAAAGAGGAGATTAATAGACAAAAAACAAGTAGATACTTCATTAGTAATCCTTCATTGCCCTTGCAATATCTCTCTTTTGTGCTTTCTCTTTTAAGTCATTGCGTTTATCATGTAAAAGTTTCCCTTTTGCAATGCCTATTTGTACTTTTGCAATATTTCTATCATTAAAATAAAGTTGCAATGGGACTATTGTATAGCCATCACGAGTTACTGCCTTTTCCATCTTTTGCAGCTGCTTTTTATGTAAAAGTAACTTCCGTGTGCCTCTCTCTTCATGCCCATAATAGTGATGCGTAGTGTTTAGTCTCCCAATGTGGGCATTAAACAAAAACGCTTCTCCTCTCACTAAGCGTACAAAACTATCTTTAAGATTTGCTCTATGAGCACGCAAACCTTTGACCTCGCTTCCACTTAAAACAATTCCCGCTTCAAACTTCTCTTCAATAAAATAGTCATGATATGCTTTTTTATTTTTTGCTATTGTTTCACCCATTGTTGTCCTCTTTTACTTTAAAAAAACTACTTCCGCTTCCACTAAAAAAATAATTTTCTCTGTAATGACTCTCTAGCGCTGGATACTCTTTGAGTGCTGGCGCAAAAAGGTCATTTGCTTCTTGTGGAGTCATACTTTCTAAAATTGCCTGAGAACTCATCTTTTTAAGTGACTGCGTTTGAAATCCATCAATAGGATTATAAAAATTTTCTCTATATGATTTGTAAACTTTTGGTGTACTAATTTCTATATTAGGAGTAAAAATATCAAAAGAGAGCAAAGGCTCATCAAACTGCTCCACAACCTCACCAATACCACTGACATTAGCACTTTCATAACCATAGATGAAAAACGGCACATCTGCACCTACTCCAAGACCAATCACAGCAAGTTCGTTAAGACTCAAGCCCAAATGCAACACTTCATTACACATTTTCAGGTAAGTTGCCGCATCACTGCTTCCCCCACCAAGTCCAGCAAAGGCAGGAATACTCTTCTCAACTTTTATAGCATGAGTACGCATCAAATTTTCTAAAGCTTCACTAGAAGTTACTTTTTGCAGAGCAACATAGGCTTTATATATTGTATTTTGTTCTGTATCACATGAAAAATTACCTATAATTTTAAACTCAGAAGATGTTGCAGAAACATCTTTTTTAGAGACAAAGCACAGCTCATCATAGAGATTATTTACTTTCATAAATCGTGAAACTATTTCATGGTAGTTATCTCGTATCCCAGTTATTTTTAAAAATATATTTACCTTTGCAAAAGCCCTGTATTTTTTCATAATCTTATGAGTTTCCTAACAATTTAGAAATAGCTGTAATGTCATTCTCATCGGAGTTGCCCATAGCCGCCCTATTTGTTTTTACAATCTCTTCTAAAAGTTCACTACGCATAATAGAGATCTCTTTTGGAGCATCGATGCCAAGTTTTACGACACCATTTTCCACAGCAATTACTTTTACGACAATATTGTCCCCAATAACAATAGATTCATCTATTTTTCTTGCCAATACTAACATTCTATCCTGCCTAATTCATATTTTACTTCTGCTGCGTTTAGTGTTACAACAGAGATGTAGTTACCATTATCAATCCAGTAAGTTCCTGCTTCTTGTACTCTGAAATCTTCTAAAGCAAGAACTCTTCCATATCTAATATTATCATAATCACCCAAATAATAGTTTTGAGGGATATTAAGAGAGCTCTTTATATCTAAGGCTTTCTCATTCTCATAAAAAAACTGTCCCTCATTAAGCCGTTCAAGCATAGTAAGAGAACCAAACTCTATGCCAAGTCTTTGTGCAATAATCAATCCAAGAGAACGAATATATGTCCCCTCACTCACCGTTGCTTCAAAAGTTACAAAGGGATGTGCATAATGAATAAGCTTTGTCTTATAAATTGTAGAGTTTATTTTGTTTAAAACAACCTCTCTACCAGCACGAGCCAAATCATAAGCACGCTCACCGTTTATACGCTTAGCACTAAAGATAGGTGGTTCATACTCTAAATCACCCTCTAAAGAGTGAATAACCTCTGCTACTTTTTGCTGTGACAACTCTGGTAAGATTTCAATGTCTTTTATCATCTCACTATCTAAAGTATCACTCTTTGCACCAAGCCAAAGTGTTGCACGGTATGTTTTTGGTGTTTTATTTAAAAAGCGAAAAAGTTTTGTATGCGAACCAAAACCAACAAGTAAAACTCCTTTTGCAAAAGGGTCCAGTGTCCCTGCAAAACCAGCCTTTTTCTCTGAGTACTTGCGTTTAAGGCTATAGAGAAATTTATTTGAACCAATTCCTGAGGGTTTATATGCAACTATAAGTCGGTTCATAATCTCTCAACAAATGATGCCAGTATCTCTCGTTTTGTTCCAGCAAAATTAATGTTTAATTTAAACTCTCTACCAGATTTACTAATGCCATTTACTCGACCTGTGCCAAAAATTTTATGACGAACAAGGTCACCCTTTTTAAACGCAGTGTTTTTCTCTACTATTAAAGAGCCTTCACAAAGTCCCGCTTCATTAAAAAATCTACTTTTTTCCAAGTCACTTCTACGCCCCTTATAAAAACGACTTGCGGCATGACAAAGAGTAAGCGTCTCTTTTGCACGGGTAAAGGCAACATAGCCTAAGCGTCTCTCCTCTTCAAGGTCACTACCCTCTCCAACAAGTGGCAAAAAGCCCTCTTCCATTCCTATCACAAAAACATGCTCAAACTCCAAGCCTTTTGAAGCGTGAATACTCATCATATATATACTTTCACCCTCAACCTGATCCTGCTCGCTTTGTAGTGTTAATTCATTTAAAAACTCATCTAAAGTCGCCTCTGGAGATTTTTTGATAAAGTCTCGAAAGAGTCCGTAAAATTCATCCATATTAAGTAGGCGTTCTTGTGCATCTTGTGTATTTGCATATATATCTTTGACATGAAAAGTCTCTTCTAATATATCTATAAAATCATAAGTAGACTCTTTTGTAGCTGCAGCAACATCTTCTAAACTTTGCATAAAAGTTTTCAAGGTAAGCGTATTTTTTTTCTTTACTAAAGCTTCTAGCTCTTTGACATCTACATTTTTAATATATTGAAAAATTGAACTTCCCTGTGCATTAGCAGCCAGTTCAATTTTATCTATACTTGCTTTTCCCAGACCACGCTTTGGTTTATTTATAATTCTTTTTAAAGAGAAATCATCATGAGGATTTGTAATGACTCTAATATATGAAATAAGGTCTTTTATCTCCGCTCTATCATAAAAGCGAAGTCCACCTACTAGCCTGTAATTTATACCAGAACGATTTAAACCTTCTTCAATAGAACGAGAGAGAACATTAACACGGTACAAAACAGCTATCTCTTTTGCACGCACACCAGCATCTAAAAGTTTTTGAATATTTTGTGCTATTTTTCTTGCCTCTTCATTTTCATCATTGGAATTTAAAATAGTAACATCTTCACCGCTTCCTCTTGTAGCAATTAACTTTTTGCCTAAGCGTGAACGGTTGTGTTCAATAAGTGCATTTGCCACCTTTAAAATAGGTGAACGAGAACGGTAGTTCTCTTCAAGTTTAAATACTGTTGCACCATTGAAGTCTTTATCAAACTCAATAATATTTCTAATATTCGCACCACGCCAACCATAAATGCTCTGGTCATCATCACCCACAACACAGAGATTATTGTGAGAACTACAAAGCTTTTGTAGAAGTTTTAGTTGCAGTTCATTTGTATCTTGATACTCATCAATCATTATGTATTTATAACGCTCAGAAGTTGCCTTTGCAAGTTCAGGATTTTCATCAAGCAGTCTATATGTAATAGCGATTAGGTCATCAAAGTCAACAAGATTATTCTCTTTGAGATACTTTTCATACTCTGCATAAACCTCTGCTATCTGTTTATAGTTAAAAAGTTCCGTTTGCTTATAGGCATCATCAGGAGAGAGGAGTGAATTTTTATATCTTGAAATTTCACTTGCTATAAGTGGCGTTGGTAATTCTGAATTTATCTTTTTAATGATGCGTTTTTTATCATCCGTATCTATCACAACAAAATTATTTGCTCTTCCTATAAGATGGATATTAAATTTTAAGAATAATAAGCCAAACTTATGAAAAGTACAAAGCAGAGGAGGATAAGCAATATTTTCTATCATTGCAAGGGAACGCTCTTTCATCTCTTTTGCTGCTTTATTTGTAAATGTCAGCGTCAAAGTATTGGATGCAGGGATACCAACTACTTCAATTAAGTATGCTAAACGCGAAACAATTGTAGTAGTCTTCCCACTCCCTGCCCCTGCTAAAATGAGTACAGGACCCTCTGTTTGCTTGACTGCGTTTGCTTGTGACTCGTTTAATTTATTAAATATTTTTTCCATATACAACCACTATTAACTTCAAATTAATAATATTATAACAAAATAATTTGAAATTATCACAAAACTATTGCAATAATTATAATATTGAGTTATAATTTTGATATTATTATTACTTATAGGAATTATTATGTTAAGAGATTTTGCTAAATTACAAACTTTTTTGATGGTTATCAAAGAGAAGAGTTTTTCAAAAGCGTCAGCAAAACTGGGAATTTCACAGCCTGCTGTGACACAACAAATCAAGTTTATAGAAGAGTATATTGACACCAAAATTGTTGAGAGAAAGAAAAACGGAATTGTACTTACAAAAGAGGGAGAAGACCTCTATAGAATTGCACAAAGACTTGAAAAAGCAATACAAGCAAGTGAAAAGGATTTACTAAAAATCATTAACAAAGAGTTTACCTTTGTTATGGGTTCTTCATTTTCTATTGGCAACTATGTCCTTCCAAATTATCTTGGTGAAATAAAAAAACGTATTGGCAATGAAGTATTTATGAATGTTGATGTTTCAGAAAAAATCATCGACCAGCTTGAAGATAAGAAAATAGATGTTGCCCTTATTGAATCACCAATATTTAGAGATGGGATTATTTATAGAGAGTGGGTAGAAGATGAGCTAGTTCTCTTTTCAAACCAAGCTATAAAAAAACATGTTGGTGCTGATGATTTATTAGATTTTGATTGGATATGCAGAAATGAAGATTCACATACAAGACGCTTAACTGCTGAAACTTTTGAAGAGTTAGGTGTAAACTGTAATAATTTCAATGTAATCGGTGTCCTTACAAGTCCAACTTCAATAAAAGAGACAATAATGCATGCTGATAAAAATGCAGAGAGACCTCTTGTTTCAATTATGTCACGCCATGTTATTAAATCTGAAATTGAAGAGGGAAGACTTTTTGAAGCAAAACTCAAAAATCATAAAATTACAAGACATTTCTACATCGCTTATCTTAAAGAGAGAAAGCATGATGCCTTTGTTGACAATGTAGTCAACTACCTTTTATCTCTACACAGAGTATAAAAGGGAAGCTCTTCCCTTATTTTAGAAACTTAGAATTCTCTGGATTTGACAAAAATGAAGCCATTGAGTTCTTTACACCACTCTCATCGGTCTTAGTCGTTTTTTCTTCGTGCTGCGTTTGTACTGCTAGATTAATAAGGACTGGTGTCTCATCCACAATCACTTGAATAATGCTCAATAGTGGTACACTTACAATACTTCCAAAATTATCACTTCCAAAACCAGCCTCAAAAACAAGGTAGCCATCTTCAATTCGAGCTGTCTCAAATGTATAACCTGCGAGGAAAAAGAGTGTTAGTGGTCTAAACTCACTATTTATATCTTCGGGAAGTTCAGGATTAAATGAAATCTCTTCAATTTTGCACAGTATTCCAAAATTTTGTTCTTTTTCAAAGAATAAAATAATTAAATCCTGAATATTTTTCTTCATTAAGCCGCCAAAATCTTCATCTTGAATTATCTTTTCTAACAAATTATATCCTCTATTTTTTTATAGCGTATTATATCAAAATCTATCATAGCATTCATCAAAGCCATACCCTCAAATTTTATTATATCATCCACACTAATTTGTGCCTCTTTGATTTTGCCTTCATCAAGTAAACGAGCCCGTGTTGTACCCATAAGTAGAGGTTCTTTAGGTGTCAACCATTCACCTTTATACAAAAAGGCACAGTTTGCTATCGTAGTATCTGTAATAAAACCATTTTTTACTATTAAAACATCATCTGCAATAGCTTTTTGAGCAAAAAGCTTCTCTAAAGTACTTCTATCAAGATATTTTTTATCATAAACTATTGTATCATCATAAACAAGCTTCAATGTCTCAACGCTGCGTTTAGTATAGGGATAATAATCTATTGCATAACTCTCTTCATCATAAACAAGCCGACATCGAAACACTCCCTGCTCTTTTGGAGGATTTAAAATCTCATCTAAACGCAGTACATTTTTTACTAGAGCACGCTCTAAACGCAGCTGATGGTATGGCAGATTAAAAATCTTACCATCCTCTACTTTTATCGTCTCTAAAAGCTTTTTATTCACTAAAAAGTTCTGTACTTAGGTATCTTTCTCCAGTATCACAAAGAATAGTAACGATAGTTTTATTTTGAAATTCTTCCCTTTGTGCTACTTGCATCGCAGCATATACATTTGCCCCTGCAGATATGCCCACAAGCAAGCCCTCTTTATTAGCTAACATTCTCGCTGTCTCTATAGCATCTTCATTACTCACTTTTATTACTTCACCGTAGCAGTGTGTATCTAAAATGGCAGGAACAAATCCAGCTCCTATACCTTGAATCTTATGTGGAGATGGAGATTCTCCTGAGAGAATAGCTGAAGCAGAAGGTTCTACTGCAAAAACTGCTATGTTGGCATTATGCTCTTTTAAGACTTTTGATGTGCCAGTAAGTGTTCCACCAGTCCCTACAGCCGCTATAAAAGCATCTACTTCACCATCTGTATCGCGTAAAATCTCTTTTGCCGTTGTAAGCTCATGTATCTCTGGATTTGCAGGATTTTCAAACTGTTGCAGTATTAGAGAGTTTGGAGTCTCTTTTTGAAGTTCTTCTGCCTTTGCAATTGCCCCATTCATCCCTTTTGCTGCAGGAGTAAGTACAAGCTCTGCGCCAAGTGCTTTTAGTAGATTTCGTCTCTCTATGCTCATTGAATCAGGCATAGTCAAAATAAGTTTCAAGTTTTGTGCAGCACAATTTGCCGCAAGTGCTATTCCTGTGTTACCACTTGTCGGTTCTATTATTGTAGTGTTAGATTGAATCAGACCTGCTTCAACTCCTCGTCTAATCATATTAAAACCTATTCTATCTTTTACAGAACTTGTGGGATTCATAAACTCACATTTTCCTAAAATAGTAGCTCCACTAAGCGCAGATGGAGTATTTAACCTTACTAGTGGTGTATTGCCCACCAGCTCAGTTATATTTTTTGCAATCTTCATTTTATAATTACCTCTATTTTTAGTATAATCGTATCATTATTATACTAAAAATAGAGGTTAAAAATGGCTATATACAGCAGTAATGGAAAAAAATTGGTTGGCGTTGAGTATGACGCAGTTCCTCAGGTAGGCGATATTATTGATACAATGCGTGTGTTATCTACTGATTATAATGAAGAAAATGAGTATGCGGTCTTTTTATTAGAACCAAATACACGAGTAACTTGTTACATTTTTGATGAAATTTTCATTATAGGAAATCAGAGTGGTTTTGAGAGTTTAAATGAAGCAATTTTAGCTTGGAAAAATAGTGAGATTTAATAAAATGTATGGTGCGCAGAGGGGGATTTGAACCCCCACACCCTAAGGCACAACGACCTCAACGTTGCGTGTCTACCGTTCCACCACCTGCGCATATAAAAAGTGGTATAAAATGTCCAACTCAAAAAGAGTTGAACAGAGGTTTACTTAATTTTATCGTTAAAAGATTAACCTAAGTAAGGGTTAGCGTAAAGTGCGATTAACGCAATTACTAGTGCATAAATAACTTGTGCTTCGATCATTGCAAGAGCGATGAACATTGTAGTCATAAGTTTAGCACCAAGACCTGGGTTACGAGCAGTTCCAGCGATAGTTGCAGCAGCAGTATGACCCATACCAACAGCTCCACCTAATGCAGCTAAACCAAGACCAACACCAGCAGCTATCATAGAGTAAGCTTTGATTGTTTGGTTAGCAACGTCACCGTCGTTAGCGAATGCAGCAGCTGAAAGAGCTACTAAAAGAAAAAGAATTTTTTTCATAATGTTTCCTTAAAATAATTACAACCCGTTCGGATAGCGTAACCCCATCAACGATGAAGCAACCTAAACATAAATGCCCAGATTTCCCTACTAGAAATTGATAGTCGAATTATATAAAACTTTTACTAAATTAACTCTTATGCGAGACCTAAAGATATTTTATTTCCCTTAAATTCCAATATTTCTACTGTGACTTTTTGTCCTTCTTTTAAAACATCAGAGACATTTTGTACTCTCTCTTTAGAAATTTTAGAGATATGAAGCAGTCCATCTGTTCCATCAGGAAGCTCTACAAAAGCACCAAAATCAACAATACGCTTTACAACACCCTCATATTTTTGACCTACTTCATATTTTATTTTCTCTTTTTTAGGAGCATTTACAATTCCATGAATATGCTCTTTTGCACCCTGTACACCACTTTTATTTTTACCGGTAATTTTTACTTTACCATCTTTTTTATCAATATCTATGGCAACTTCAAATTTTTCAATAATCTCACGAATAGTTTTTCCAGCCTGTCCTATAATCTCACCAATAAATCCTGGATCAATGTGAAAAAACTCTGTTGCAGGAAGAACACCATCATTATATTCAATTGTTTTCTCTGCTTCTAGCATAATGTCAATAATATGAGAACGCCCCTCTTTTGCTTGATAAAGTGCCTCTTTTAAAATATCTAAACTAATACCACCAAGTTTAATATCCATCTGCATAGCAGTAATACCATCTTTAGAACCAGTTACTTTAAAGTCCATATCTCCATCATGGTCTTCAAGCCCCATAATATCTGAAAGAATTGCATACTCATTTTCACGACTTACCATTCCCATAGCAATACCGGCAATAGTATCACTTGTCTCTATTTCTGCAGCTTTAAGTGCCATATAGCCACCACATACTGTAGCCATAGAAGAAGAACCATTTGATTCTAAAATTTCTGAAACCAAACGCACTGTTTGTCCATCAAGATTAATAACAGGCTCCAAAGCACGCTTTGCAAGATTTCCATGACCAAGTTCTCGTCTTTTTGTTCCCATAACAGGTGATGCTTCACCCACTGAAAAACCTGGAAAATTATAATGTACCATAAAGTTTTCATTTTGTGTACCACTATCTGTGAGTGATTCAAACATCTGCGCATCTTTTGCTCCACCCATTGTAAGTGCTACCAATGCCTGCGTTTGACCGCGAGTAAAAAGACATGAAGAGTGTGCACTTGGAAGTACATTTGTATCTATTGTAATTGGTCGTACCTCATTTAAAGCACGCCCATCAGCTCGTACTTTATCGTTTAATATCTGCGCACGCACACGCTCTTTTTTTACCGACTCAATAGCAGCTTTAAGTTCTAATTCATCCCATTCACTGTTATTTTCTAAAATTCTTTTTCGTAAATTTCTTAGTGCTGTTGAGCGTTCAGATTTTGCCATCTGTTTTATAGCTGCATCGATGTCTTGCATATGATGGTCTGTTACGAACAAAAGCATCTCCTCATTAAGAGCATCCTCTTTCAAATCAAGTGCCTGTAACTCTTTTTGATGTACTCCAAAAGAGACTTCATACTCCGCATTTGCAGCAAAAAGAGCTTTCTCTGTTTTTGCAAACACTTCTATAAGTTCATCTTCACTCATTGCATTTGAGACATGCGTATCAAGAACAATTGTACCAAGGCTTGGATCCATTAAAGGGTCTAACATTGGTTCATAGGTATCTTCTACATCTATTTTTTCACTCCCAATTGAACGCATTTCAATCATTAGCAGGTCAGTTTTTGTACCGGAGAGATACAAATCAAGTGTAGAGTTTTTCAAATCACTCAAACTAGGATTAAGAACTATCTCACCATCAATTTTGGCAGCACGAATAGCACTTACACTTGTGTTAATATTTATGTCTGAAGTAAAGAGTGCAGCTGAGGCTGCGTTTAGTGCAAGTACCTGCATATCTGAATCAACATCAGCACTAAAGACCATAATTGTAACCTGTGTAGGATGTCCAAATCCTTTTGGAAAAAGCGGACGCAGAGATCTATCAACAATTCGTGAAGTTAAAGTTTCAAAATCACTTGGCTTTGTTTCACGCTTAAAAAAGCCGCCTGGTATTTTACCCGCAGCGTATGTTTTTTCTATATACTGCACAGTAAGTGGTAAAAAGTCATCTTTTACAATCTCTGTTTCATCTATAACAACTGTTGCGAGTATTACTGTTTTACCAGATTTTAGCCATGCTGCTCCATTTGCCTGTTTTGCAACATATCCAAAAGAGTACTCTTCAGTTTTGTTTTCTAATTCTAATTTCACATCATATTTCATCTATCTTCCTCTAGTAATTTTTTTTAAATTTTTTATCATTAAAAGTTCTTAACAATTATATCTTTTTCATACTATTATTATCCCCTTTAGTTCGCTAATTTATATGTAAGAAAAGAGTTATTGGCACGAGGTTTCATAAATGGTTTTAAAACTATTGTTAAATAGATATATTTATCGTACACTGACGACTTACTTGTTGTACTATTTGTCAAAATAGGTCTATTGTTTTCAGTATATTTTATCCCAAAATCCCAACATCTTTTCTTATACATAAAACCAATTGAAGCACTTTTTTTCTCTTGTGTTTGTAAATCATAATTGTAACTTGCATTATACGAATAATGAGATGAATAGACATAATTAAGAGATGTTGTTAAGTAACTTGTATATCTTTCATGATTCAGAGTCTCTGGCAAAAAATCATCTTTGAAAAGGTGTGAAGCAGAAAGCTTTAAACCATAATCATGCAAGCTAATTTTATTAAATATCTTTGAAAATCTATTTTTATCATAATTATAAAACATATTATTATAAATTGAAAAGTAACTGTTTACCGTATAATCTAGCTCATTTTCCAACTCTCCATATCTTTGTTGAGAATTTGAGTATGAAATTCTTTGTGAAAGTCTCTGATAAAATATCTCTTTTTGTGCATCATCATAAAGATACTGCGTAAAGTCAATTTTAGCAGCATTTTCTATGTCACTTAAATTGTAAAATTCACACCGTGCATCAGCTTTATTTTCAGACTTAGAACAATAATCAGCTACATCTTTATAATATCCAGTTTTTGTTTCCCAAGACGATTGATTATAACTCATAGCCATTCCAATAACATGCGTATATTTTTTATACCTTTTTGTTAATTGGGTTGAAGCAGCAAGAGTATGATAATTTCTAGCAAAATAGCCCGTTTTGTAGGTAGAATTTTTAGAAGCAGTTGTAGGCGTTCCAGAAAAACTTGAATGTTGCAGATAGAGATTTGCTTGATAAGATAGATTTAGATACTCATCAAAGAGTGAAGTTTGCAACGCTATAGGAAGATTAATATCTGTTTGAATAACCTTTTTACCCTTTTTTCTATAAATATTATTCCCTTGAACATCCAAAGAATAAAGTAGATGGTTTTTTAATAATGTATTTAAATAGTGATGATAATGTAGTGTAGGAATTTTTTGCAGAGTTTCATCATTTGAAGGAAGTGTCAAATCTTCGTAATACTTCAAGTATGTACCAAAATAGTTCTCATTTGTATTGTAAAAAAGGTTCACTCTTGAGAGAATTTGTGTTGCTGTTGTCTGGTTTATCGTATCATTTGAACTAAGATTAATGTAATCAACATCATTCATATGGTTTAACTCTACATATATACCAGACTGTCCTCCATAATTTTTATGAAACCACTGGTTAAGAAAATCGCTGTTTTTATATTTAAAATTAAATCCAAAATGGGATTGATTTCGTAAATTATTGTCTTGAAAATATGCATCTTTTTCTTTAAAGTAACCTGCTCGAAATTCACCATCTGATGTTGCAGAATCTACAAAACGAAAATTTTCATAAATTCCTGCTCCTCTATTTGTTCGTATTTGAGGCAATAGCTCCAAATCCCACCAGTTTTGTTCGGCAATGTAGAGAGGTTGTTGTAAATAAAACCCTTCAGAGCTAGAAAGCCCTAAAGCTGGAGTAAGCAAACCCGTGCGCCTTGTAGTATCTAAAGAGTATCCAAAATAAGGTGTATAAAGCAGAGGAATATCATAAATATAAAGTCTTGCATTATATAAATTAACCCATTTTGTTTGGGAATTATAATCAGATGAGCTAAATTCCATTGTCCAGAGTGGGTTTATAGGGTTACAGCCACTCACAACACCAGAAGAGATATGAATATTTTCATCCTTACTACCGCCCTTATTTGCACTCATCCAAACTTGAGATTTATTATCAAGCATATAAAAAGGCTGAAAACTTTTCTCTTTTTTAGCAATATTTAATTTTGCATAGTTTCCTAAAATTTTATATTTACCCTTGTTATCAATGCGGATATTATCGTAAAGTTCCAAATCTCCTGTTTTACGATTATAAGTTGCCCTTTTAGCTGTTAAAAGATAATCTTTATAAGCAACACTTACCCCTCCACTCGCCTCTATCGTACCATTTTTACTGCTGAGCCTTGTAGCGTAAATCGCTACTTTGTCGTCTGCATTTACACAAGATAAAAAAAAGATAAAAAAGAGAAGAAGAAGTTTAAGCATTTACTACCAGAGTTTTTGCAGTTTTATCATGCCATGTTTGACGGGTAGGATTCATCACTCCCCATAAAAACCCAAGATAAAAAAGCATTTCACTTATTATTCTAAAAATAGCACGATTAAGAGAAACTACAAAAGTTGGATTAGCCAAAGTTGCTATTTCTATCACTCGTATTTTAACCGCTAACTTCCCAAGTGTCGCACCATACTGCATCACAAAAAATGTCTGATAAACGATTTTCATCAGTAAATATTCAAAAAGATAACTGTTCGTTACTATAATAATATCTTGCATAGTCTTAGCATTTGTAAAAGCATCAGACATCGCAATAACCAATAAAAAAGAGAGTAATATTTCATCTATAAAAAATGCTAAAGCCCTCTTTTGTATAGATGCTAGCGTTAAATTCTCACGATGGAGTAAATTCTCTATATTTTCATTCAAAGTTATTCATTTCCTAAAGTGCTTGGTAAGCAATATCTGTACGGAGTTTTTTCCCTGCAAAGTGAACCTGACCACATCTCAGATATGCTCTATCTCGTGCTTGTTTAATGCTGTCACCCAAGCCAATACAGACTAAAACACGTCCACCTGTCGCATAGAGTTTTCCATCTTCAAGCGTTACACCAGCAAAAGAAATATGTGTATTATTTGCAATATCTTCATGTTTTACTTCATCTAAAATGATTTCAGCCGGAGTTGAAGAGCCATAAGGATAGTTTTCACTTGCCATTACTACACCAACAGCATACTGATCTGAAAACTCTACTTTTATATCTGCTAAACGATTTGTAGCCGCTTTATAGAACATATCTGAAACAGGAGATGTCATAAGTGGCATTAAAATCTCACACTCGGGATCACCAAAGCGTACATTAAACTCTAATGTTATTGGCTCACCATTGACAACCATAATTCCAATAAAAAGTACACCTTCAAATGGTGCACCCTCTTTTTGCATACCATCAAGAGTAGGACGGATAACTCTATCACGCACTTTTTGGTAGAGTACTTCATCAACAAGTGGTGTCGGTGCGTAAGCTCCCATTCCACCTGTATTTGGACCAGTATCTCCATCGCCAATACGTTTATGGTCTTGCGCAGCAGGAAGCAAGATGTAGTCTTTACCATCACATACAGCAAACATAGAAAGTTCATAACCGTCTAAGAACTCTTCAACAATTACTTTTTTACCTGCGTCACCAAAGCTTTTACCACTAAGCATTTCAGAAATAGCTTTTTTTGCTTCATCATGTGATTGAGCAATAATCACGCCCTTTCCACCACAAAGTCCATCTGCTTTAACAACTATTGGAATGCTTAAGCTATTTGTAAATTTAAACAACTCTTCAATAGAATCACTCTCAATATACTTCGCAGTAGGAATATTATACTTTGCTAAAAAGTTTTTCATATAAACTTTTGAACCCTCAAGTTGGGCTGCCTCTTTAGATGGTCCAAAAATTGTAAGCCCATTTGCTTTAAATATATTAACAACGCCATCAACCAAAGGTGCTTCCGGCCCTACTATTGTTAAGTCTATCTCATTCTCTTTTGCAAATGCAACAAGTTCATCATAATCACTAATAGCAATATTCTCTCCAAGCTCATTTGTAGCGCCATTTCCAGGCTGAAAAAAGAGTTCATGTTTCTCTTGCTCATTTTTAATAGCACGACCAATAGAATACTCTCTACCACCGCTTCCCAAAATTAATATTTTCATAAATTCTCCAAATAAAATAAAAAGTTTAATCAATCCATCATAATGGAGCAAGTAAACCTTTCATAAAAAGTATCCAAGTAGCCGTCACACGTTGGCTTGGTTCTAAAAGCCGAATTTGGGTGAAGAGAAAATTGTCTAACGGCGACAGTTTCATCGGTAGAGTTAACATACCTCAAACGAAATCATCGACACACGACAATCTTACTAATTCACAATTTGTATATGTAGAACCCGCATTGATGTGTTGACACGCACTACTCAGATAATGTTATTATACTAAAAAGATACTTGATTTATTTTTATTTTTCATCAACATAGAGCTCAATTTCACTTAAAAGTCGTAATAGATGTGCCTCAAAATTTTGAAATGCTTTTAATATTTTAGGATATTCTTGGCGTTCCAACTCATATTCTAAAGATGCAACGCTTTCACAAACTGAATATGCGCCAATATTTAGAGAGACATCTTTTAAATCTCGTGCCAACATAATTGCATCTTTATATTTTTTCTCTCTTATCATCTTGTTAAATGATTCAGCAGAGCTTGCATACATTGTTTGAAAATCACGCAGTAAAGATTTATAAAAATCTTTTTCTCCTTCGAACTTTCCTAACTCTTTGAGTGTTGCCAACTCACTCTCTTCATCCTCTTTTTTTACACTTTTATCTATATTGATCTCTATTTTATCTGATAAGGCATCATAGATTTTTTGATAAAAATCATCTAACACTATAGGCTTTGTA
Organism: Sulfurimonas sp.; assembly: GCF_027056685.1. Classification (GTDB taxonomy): domain Bacteria; phylum Campylobacterota; class Campylobacteria; order Campylobacterales; family Sulfurimonadaceae; genus Sulfurimonas. The sequence goes on along the minus strand of NZ_JALUKE010000178.1, from coordinate 3,817 downwards.
ATATATCCCTGCATACCAACTGCTAAAGCCTTATCTTTTGCCTCTTGTTCAGTTCTGGCACTCAGAGCAATAATAGGTATAGAATCATTTGCAGCATCCTTTCTAATCTCTATTGCAGTATCATACCCGTTCACAACAGGCATCTCAATATCCATAAGAATTAAATTATATTTATTGCATTTTTTAATCAAATTAATGACTTCTTGTCCATTTGTCACAAAACTAATATCTGCTCCTGTTTTTTCCAAAAGACTTGCCAATACTTTATGATTTAATTTATTGTCTTCTGCAACAAGTATTTTCTTTAATGAGATCTCTTGTATCTTCTCTTTTGATGCATTTACATCTACTTCTGTTTTTAGTTCCTTGGCACCATACATACTAACAAGTGTATCTAATACATTTTGTTGTGTAAAAGGTATTTTTAAGAAACCAGATATATCAAGTTTATCTATAAGAATATCATCAATTTTTGTAAATCTATATGTTGTTAAAATAATTTTGCTCTTTGATTTATTTTTAAAGCACATTTTTTGAAGATTTTCAATTGATTTTTCATTAATTTGTGCCTGATTAATAACAATTACATCATACTTCATTGTACCGTTAATCATATCTGTATCTAAAGATGGGACAACATGCGTTTTATATCGAAAATAACGGAAAGCACGTAAAAGTGCAATCACATTTTTATTTGAGTTTTCTACAATCAAAATAGTTTTATTGAGATAATTTTTAGAGGGAAGGTGATAATGGCGATTGTTGTCAATATCAAAAATTCTTACTTCTATTGTAAAGACAAAAGTAGTGCCAACATCTTTTTGGCTGCGTACTTTTATGGTTCCACCCATTTTTTCCACTAACTCTTTAGAGATCAAAAGCCCTAAACCAGTACCACCAAACTCTCGAGATGTTGAAACATCAGCCTGTGAATAGGATTTAAAAATTTTTCCAAGCTGTTCTTGTGTCATTCCTATACCATCATCTATAACACTAAATTCTAAAATTATACTCTGCGCAAGTGTCTCTTTTTTTCTGATTTTTAAATTTATATTTCCATCTTTAGAAAATTTGATTGCATTGGAGAGAAGATTGACAAGAACCTGCCCTAAACGCAGTGAATCACCAATAATATTTGCAGGAACACCGTTTTCTACCTCTAATGTAACATCAATATTATTCTGTTTAGCTTGCAAATATGTTGTACTCAACACATGTTCTATCATAGAATTAATGTTAAATTCTCTATTTTCTATCCTTAACTCACCCGCATTTATCTTTGAAATATTTAATATATCATCAATAATTTCCAGAGCTTTCTCTGCAGACTGTTCTATATTTTGTACATTCTCTTTTTGAAAAGTTGGCAGTTCATTTTCTAAAATCAATTGGCTAAGACCCATTACTGAAGCAATAGGGTTACGCAATTCATGACTAACATGTGAAAGCATTTTCTCTTTTGATTCTAGCTTACGATTTTTATTAGACAATTCAAATAACATTGTCTCATTCTCATTTTTCAACGCACTAATTTTACGCATTAAAACCAAGACAATAATAAGCAATGCTACAATTATTAGACCAATGATTAACAACACAATAATTATATTTCTAAGTTTAAAATTTTGAGGTTCTACAACTGCAACGGGTTTCTCTTTTTTTACAACTTTTTGTTTTACCTGAATCTTAGAAACCACTGCCGTAACTTTTTTTTCTATTACAGGTTTCTTTATCTTAGGAATATTAACTTCTATTTTCTCAGGTGCTATTTTTTGTACTTTTGCAGGTAAAGGCTTTATTTTTTTAGGATATGCACTTTTATACTTTATTCGTAAAGTATCCAACAACTTTTGCACAACTTCTTTATCTGTTATTGGTTCTAGGACTACTATATAGTATTTATTTGATTTAATTATCTTAAAATGAAAATTATACTTCTCTTGATACATTCGCATTTCTTTATTAGAATAAAGAAATTTTTGTGCCTTTTCAAGTGTTTGTTTGGCTGGATGCTCTGCCAAAAAAGAGCCTAAGCGTATACTTCTTACATATGTTGATGCATCTAAAGTGCTAAACATAACAAAGAACATCAATATCACATATTTCATGTTCATCCCTATTTTTCTTTGAAGCATATTTAATTTTCACTTAAGAAAGTGTTAAAAATCTATATTATTAGATATTTTTTGCCAATTCTACACAACTCTCAATGGTAGTTTTTTCACTAATATGATACTCAATCCCTTTTGGAACTGCCTTTGCCGTTGTTTTTCCTATAACAATAAGAGTACTGCGTTTAGAGAGAGTATGTGTTTGTAAAAAACACTCCAAGCTAGAAGGAGATGTAAAAATTAATATTGACTCTTCTGCTACCTTTACATTAAGAATATCTTTTGAACACTCACTCACATAAACAATAGCTTCATCTATAAGGTAATCCTCTTTTTTACAAATAGAAACAAAATCAGAAGCAACTACTCTTGCCCTCAAATAGAGCCAGCGCATATTTTTAGGATACTTTTGTATTTTTTGTACTAAATTATCGCCATATCCTTCACCAACATCTAAAATCCTGCCACCAATTGCTTCATAACTTTTAGCACTTGCCTTTGAAACGCAAAGTGCAGGAATATTTTGAAATGACTGCGTTTGATACTGCCCTAATGCCTTTGATGCTTGTTTGGAAGTAATAATAAAAGCATCATATTTTGAAAAATCAATGTTAGGCTGTAAAAAAGTGATAGAGAGAGAATTAACACTCACTGCATCAGGATGAGAGGATATGGAAAAGAGATAAACTGGTCTGTTATTAGTCATAAAATTCAATTTTTCTTCAAAAATGTAAATTGTAAAAAGTTTGATTTAGATTGGAATGTTTTGAGGTTGAAGCATAGTAAACTATGCTGATACCTCAATCATTTCAAGATGAACCAAAATTTTTCTCAATTTATTCCCACTCTATTGTTGCTGGTGGTTTACTAGATATATCATAAACTACTCTGTTTATGCCATCAACCTCGTTGATAATTCTTCTTGAAATTCGCTCAAGTAAATCATGTGGAAGGTGTGCAAATGTTGCTGTCATTCCATCAACCGCTTCAACAACACGCACACATACTGTATTGTCATAAGTACGGTTATCACCCATAACACCAACAGATTTTACATTGAGTAAGACTGCGAATGCTTGCCATGTTTTTGCATAGTATCCACTTGCTTTTAACTCATCAAGTAAAATTACATCTGCTTCACGAAGAAGATCTAAATCAGCAGGATTTACATCTCCCATAATGCGAATTGCAAGTCCCGGTCCAGGGAATGGATGACGGTTTACCATTGATTCTGGAAGACCTAGTTCAAGTCCAATTTTACGCACCTCATCTTTAAAAAGTTCACGCAACGGCTCAATAAGCTCAAAATCCATCCAGTCAGGAAGTCCACCAACATTATGGTGAGATTTAATAACTTCAGACGGTCCATTTACAGAGATAGACTCAATAACATCAGGATAAAGTGTCCCTTGTGCTAAAAATTTAATACCATCATGCTTTTTAGCCTCTTTTTCAAACTCTTCTATAAAAGTATGTCCAATAATTTTACGCTTTTTCTCAGGATCACTAACGCCTGCAAGTTTTGAGAGGAAACTCTCTCTTGCATCAACAACAACCAAAGGAACTTTAAGATTAATTTTAAAGACTTGTTCTACCTGCTCTCTCTCACCTTTTCTTAAAAGTCCATTATCTACAAAGACAGGAACAAGTTGCTCACCAATTGCTTCATAGAGCATTGCTGCAACAACAGAACTATCAACACCACC
>NZ_JALUKE010000177.1 GCF_027056685.1 Sulfurimonas sp. | reverse complement strand
CCGATGTTTGTGGTTCTATAAAAAGATGGTGTCTCTCTTTATCTGGAAATTTATCTATTTTATCTTCAATAGATGGGCAGTATCTTGGAGATTTTCCAGCAATTTGTCCTGTAAAAAGGGGTGCACGGTAAAAATTTGACTCAATAATATTGTGCGTACTTTCATTGGTATAAGCTATAAAACATGGAAGTTGCTTTTTCGTTTTTTGAAATTCCTCTCTATCTGTACGGAATGAAAAAGGATTTGGCAGTACATCACCATCTTGTTCGTCCATCTTATCAAAATCAATGGTAGAGCTATCAACACGCGCACAAGTTCCCGTTTTAAGCCGTGCCATATTCAAGCCGCAATCTTCTTTTAGTGAAGCACTAAGCCCAACACTTGTCTGCTCACCAAAGCGTCCACCAACTTGTTGAATCTCTCCAACATGAATAATTCCATTTAAAAAAGTCCCACTCGTAATAATGACTTTTTTTGCTCTATACTCATTTAAAAGTGCTGTTTTTACACCTTCAATAGCGCCATTTTCAACAATCAGCGATTCAACCGTATCTTGTGCTAAATCCAAATTTTGCGTATTAAGAATAACATTTCTTGCAATAACTCTGTATTTGTCCATATCAATTTGAGCTCGACTTCCTCGAACAGCAGGACCTTTAGTTTGATTTAAAATCCGAAATTGTATTCCTGCTTCATCAGTAATCAAGCCCATTTCACCACCAAGTGCATCTATTTCACGGACAAGATGCCCTTTTGCCAAGCCACCTATAGCAGGGTTACATGAAGTAGCTCCTACATTTTCTGCAAGCATCGAGACCAAAAGCGTTTTATTTCCCATACGCGCAGCCGCTAAGGATGCTTCTATCCCTGCGTGACCGCCACCTACTACTATTACATCATAATTCATATAAAAATCCATTCTATTATCTTAATGCGAATTTTATCATATTTGAGTATCATTAGCTCAATATAAACAAATTTAATTAGGGTTTTTAAGATGGATAGAGATTTATTTAAAGACTATGTACCTGAAATCTTAGTGTATGACGAAAAAGTAGATGGAAGTTACGAGCATAAAATTCGTGATGAGCATCTCAACACAAAAGAGAAACTACTTGCAAAAGTAAGAAAAGCAAAGGCTGCCGCAAAGGGCAACCAGACGATATACAGACAACCAATACGCACGGAGAATGAAGACAAATGATACAAAAAGCAAATGAAGCCTACACTGCAGGTGATTATGAGACTGCGTTTAAGCTCTACACAGAATTATCCGCACAAGGAAATGCAGATGCACAAACTTCACTTGGGTATATGTACCAACTAGGACAAGGGTGCCAAAAAGATGATGTAAAAGCCTTAGAACTCTACAAAAAAGGGGCAGAAGCAAAACAGCCTTACGCACTTTTTAATCTTGCAATTTTGTATGAAAACGGTATTGGTGGGGTAGAACATGACCAATTTAAAGCACATGATTTACATCTTGAAGCAGCAACCCGTGGCGTACCTCCTGCAATGTATGAAACAGCCCTAATGTTAGAGCGTGGACTTGGCTGTATGCAAAACTACTCTGAGGCGGCATTTTGGTATGAAGAGGCGGCTAAACGAGGTCACTTGGAGGCATTTAATAATCTTGGTGCGCTCTATAAAGAGGGGCATGGAGTTGTGCAGGACGATGCAAAATGTTTTGTCTGTTTTAAGCGTGCAGCAGATGGTGGTTTGGCACAAGGACTTTACAATCTTGGACTTTTATATGACCAAGGTATCGGATGTGAAATAGATAATGACAAAGCACTTGACTTATGTCGAAAAGCGGCCTACAAAGGGCACGAAAAAGCAAAACAAATTATTCAAGGTCTTCAAGAAGACGGCAAGATAGTGTTCTAACGATGTTTACAGGTTTAATAAGAGAAGTCGCAAGCGTTAAAAGCTTGGTAGGGAGCACACTTACCATCAAATCAAAATATAAAGCCGAACTTGGTGATTCTGTTGCCATAAATGGAGCCTGCCTTACTGTTGTGAAAGTAAATAACGATGGATTTAGCGTGGAGCTCTCGCCTGAGAGTCAAAAACTCTTGGCAATGGAAAATTACAGAGGTGAAGTACATATTGAACCTGCCATGAAAATGGGTGATAGATTTGAGGGGCATATTGTGCAAGGGCATATTGACACCATAGGCACAGTGAAAGAGATAAAAAACAATGGTAACTCTTACGATATCTTCATAGAGGTCGATAAAAAATTTATTGGTTTTATTGTACCAAAAGGATCCATCACAATTGACGGTGTGAGCCTTACTGTTAATGATGTAAACGCAGCCTCTTTTCGACTTACAATCATTCCCCACACAATGAAAGAGACACTCTTTAAAAGCTACAAAAAAGGCTCGCGTGTCAATGTAGAGACCGATATGTTTGCCCGTTATGTCGCTCACATCATAAACCATCAGAAGTCATCTTCTCTCTCATGGGACGAAATAGATGCCATCAGCACAAGTTACTAGGTCGCAGCATTAAAAAAAAAATACTTAAAGACAATTTTGGTCATAACAATTTTCGAGAGCTTCAAGAAGAGGGAGTTGATGCCATTTTAAATGGACAAGATTTGCTAATGATACTCCCAACAGGAGGTGGAAAAAGTCTTGTATTTCAACTCCCTACCATGATGATGGATGGGCTGACTATTGTCATTTCTCCTCTTATCGCTCTTATGCAAGACCAAGTAGCAGCACTTAAAGCACAAAATATCTCTGCGGAGATGCTCTCCTCGGCACAAAATTATGATGAAGTGCAAGATATCATCGCCCTTGCGTTTAATGGCAATTTAAAGTTTTTATACCTCTCTCCTGAACGATTAAATAATGGCTCAACCATAGATATGCTGCGTAATCTCAACATTAACTTTTTTGTCATTGATGAAGCACACTGTATTAGCCAATGGGGGCATGAATTTCGTGATGATTACCGTGCTTTGGGCAATTTAAAAGCTAATTTTCCAAATACGACCATCGCTGCGTTTACAGCAACCTCAACAGACAATGTCACAAGCGATATTTTACGAGAGCTGCGTTTAGAGAACCCCCTGCTGCTTAAAGGCAAGGTATTTCGTAAAAATATCTTTATCTCCACCGAGAGACGCATAAGCAATGGCTATGCACAGCTCAAAAACTTCCTCTTTCGACACAAAAATGAGAGCGGCATCATCTATGTAAGCTCTCGCAAAAAAGCAGAGGAGTTAAGTAGCCATCTTAATCAAAACGGCTACAAATCACTTGCTTACCACGCAGGACTACCACAACATGTCAGGGAGCAGAACTTCAAAATCTTTGTTAATGACAAAGTAGACATCATGGTCGCAACCATTGCGTTTGGAATGGGAATAGACAAGAGTGACATCCGTTTTGTGGTGCATATGTCTCTACCAAAATCACAAGAGAATTACTACCAAGAGATTGGGCGTGCGGGGCGTGATGGCGAAGACAGTGAAGTGCTGCTGCTATTTAATGCAGGCGATATGGCGCAGCATAAAAGGTTTCTTGCAGACATAACAAACGAAGAATACAAAGCGCATTTGAGCACCAAAATAGATAAAATTTACAAATATGCTACAAGTGAAATATGCTTTCATAAACAACTCGCCGAATACTTTAACGACACGCTCGATGAGTGTAAAGATCGCTGTGATAATTGCTTAAGTTCTGATGATTTGCGAAAGGACATCACAAAAGAGGCACAGATGATTTTAAGTGCTATCTACAAAACAAATCAAGGCTTTGGAAAGAACTACATCATCGATATTTTACGCGGTTCAAGTGAGCAAAAAATATTGGCAAACGCAGCCGATAAGCTCTCTGTTTACAACATCGGAGAGCACCTCAGTAAAAAAGAGTGGTTTGTCATAGTTGAGAGACTTTTGGAGCTTAAAATCATAACACTTGGTGAGTTCAGTGTTTTAAAACTCACACAAGATGCCATAGCTATTTTAAAATCTCAAAAAACGGTGGACATAAAATCTTCAAGAATGCAGGTAAACACAAAAACAAAAGCCATCAAACAAGAAAAAGAGTTCGACTACGATGAAGAGCTCTTTGAAAAACTCCGCATTAAACGCAGTGAACTTGCAAGTGAACTTGGTGTTCCTGCCTACATCATTTTCAGCGACAAAACCCTCAAACATTTAGCAGATGATATGCCGACAAACAAAGAGGAGATGCTTGAGGTAAACGGTGTGGGAGAGAAGAAATTTGCACAATTTGGAGAGGCTTTTTTAGAGGTTATTGATTCTTAGGAATAAAAATTATTATAAAACAGACTTCATTTTCGTTTCATCCCAATCCACTATAATTAGAAATATTATATTTTAAGGTTAGCTATGTTTAACAAGATTTTACCACTTATTTTTATCTCTTTACCGCTTTTTGCTTCAGGGCTTACCATTAGTATCACGCATCCAGTTAAAAAATCACTCCCGCTTACGCTACAAGCTACTGCTGTTGTAGTAGCGAAAAATCAGAGTGTAATTACCACACAAAGTGCAGGTATAGTGCATTTTTTTATTACACAGAACGCTTTTGTCTCTCGTGGTGATTTAATTGCAAAAGTGAATAACCCTCTGCGTCAAAAAAGGCTCCAATTTTTAAAAAACAGAGTAGCTTTACAAACTAACGAACTCAATACAGAAAAGCGTAAACTCAAAAATATAAAAGAGAAATATACTATGGGTGTTGGCTCAAAAAATAGCTACTTAAGTGAAAAAATAGCTTTTTCACAACTCAAAGAGACGCAAGAAAACACACAAAATGAGTATGACATTCTTCTAAAAGAGCAGCTAAACGCAGCGATTTACGCACCAAAAGATGGTGTTGTAACAAATCTTAGTGCAAATAACAGCTTTATTCATTATGGAGAAAAAATAGCATCACTCCTTAGTGCAGATAATTTTGTCAAACTTTTTGTAGATGCTAGTTACGCACAAAAAATTAAAAAAGGAATGCTTGTAAAGGTACAAAGCAGTTACAAAAACTGTAATGCGACCATTATAAATGTTTTGCCACAAAGTAGCGATAATCTTATAGAAGTAATGGCAAAACCAACAGTGAAACTCCCTTTAAATCTACAACTTAATGCACAAATAGAACTCAAAATCCTCACAGGGGTTTTGATTCCAAAAGAGGCTATTGTTTTGGTCAATAACCATCCTACTATTTATCTTATAGATGAAAAAAACATCGCACATCTCTTTTTTATAAATATCCAAAAAGATATGATACAAAATGCCCTTATAAAAAACAGACTTCCTAAAAATGCGAAAATTGCACTTAAAAATGCCTATATGCTTCACGATAATTTAGAAGTGAGTGTAAAATAATGCAAGAGAAAAAAGGGTTTTATCTTTATATACTCAAAAATAAACTGGCTATTATTCTCATTATTACGCTATTAGCTTCTATTGGCTACAAACTCTCAACAAATATTCCAAAGGGAGTCCTGCCAAATATCTTTTTTCCGCGTATTGAAGTGAGCATAGACAATGGGCATACACCTATCTCACAAATGCTTTATGCAGTCACAAAACCCAGTGAAGAGGCGCTAAAAACTGTTCAGGATGTACAAAAAATAGTCTCTTCTACATCAGTAGGAACGACCGATATTAACATCTATTTTAATTGGAACATTAACCCTTACCTTGCCTACCAACTTGTGCAGGCTCGTATGGCAGACATCAAGAACTCCATAAGTCCAGATGCAAAAATAACCATCAGACAAGCTACACCAAGCATGTACCCTGTCTCCATTTATGCCATATGCTCAAACAATCTCTCGCGTGCAAAACTAAGCGAAAAACTCTACTATGAGCTCAAACCTGTACTCCTTGGGATTGATGGCGTTTACGATATACAGATGAAAGCTCCTGCGTGGAGCGAGTACAAGCTTGTGCTTGATAGTAAAAAAGTAGCAGCCTATAAACTTAATGTTGATGACATTATTAAACAGTTAAAAGCGCAAAACTCCATAGATTTTTTAGGTCTTATAAACTCCAAACATACACAGTACATTCTCTCATTGAATCAAAAAAGAGACAATGCAAATGATTTGTTACACCTCAACATCAAGCTTGAAAATAAAAAGAGCATCAAACTAGCAGATATTGCCCTACTCCTTGAAGAGCAAAACCCCATCAAAGAGTTCTCGGCTTCAAGTGACTACAAAAACAGTGTAGTCTTTGATCTGCTACGCCAACCCAATGCAAACTCCATCTCTGTACAAAATGCCTTTAATAAAAAAATAGCCCTTTTAAATAAAAAGCTTGCAAATGAAGGCATCCATATAGAGAAGTATTATGATGGGACTGCGTTTATAAAAAAAGCCATTAGCAGTGTTATTGATGCCATTGCTCTAGGCTCTTTTATTGCGGTACTCATTATCTTCTTTTTTCTCAGAAAATTCACCCTCTCTTTAGCAGCGCTTGTCATTATTCCTGTTACATTTTTTATTACTATGATTGGGATGAAGCTTATTGGCATTGATTTTAATATTTTCTCACTCGGTGGTATGGTCGCAGCACTTGGCGGACTTATAGACCAGATGCTTATTGTCATAGAAAACATAGAGAGGCATTATGAAAATGGGGAGAGTAAACAAGATGCCATTATAAAAGGTGCAAAAGAGATTTTGCCTATTATGAGCATAGCTACAACCCTCTCCGTGCTTATTTTCATCCCTCTTTTACTTGTAAGTGGCATAGTCGGGGAATTTTTCAAACAACTCGCCACTGTTTTAGTCATTACCTATGTTGTTTCTCAAATTATTGCCATTTTTTTAACCCCTATTATCGCCTATCTTACACTTCCAAACGCAGTCAATAAACATAAAGACTTTATGCAAAAGTATATTGACAAATATATTGTATTTTTAAGAAAAAGCTTCCAATACTCTTGGATTTCTCTTCCAATTATCATACTTTCACTTACAACATCTGCCTATCTCTATTTTCATATCCCCTCTACTTTCCTACCTGAATGGGATGAGGGAAACATCGTAGTAGATTTGGTACTGCCAACGGACATTACTTTAAAAGAGTCCCAAAATGAGTTTGCACAAATCGGAAAAATCATTAGCTCCATTGAAGATGTAAAAGGCTGGACAATGCGTATAGGTACGGGTCTTGGACGGCTTAATGTTCCCATTAACAATGGAGATTTTCTCGTAACACTCAAAGCAAATCATAAACGCAGCAGTTTTGAAGTCATAGAGACAATAAGAAAAGAACTCGAAAATAAAATTCCAAACATAGTAGAGCTTGGACTCTCTCAGGTGTTAGAGGACAGGCTTGGGGACATTATGGGAGCAGATGCACCCATCGCCGTAATGCTCTTTGGCTCAAACCCAAATGAACTCACCAAAGAGGGGTACAAACTCCAAAAGCAGCTCCGCTCGCTCAAAGGTATTCAAGAGGTTAATGTACTTACCTCCTATGCCTCTCCCTCAATTAACATAAGAGCAAAAAGCATTGCTCTTTCACGCTATGGTATTGATGAAAATATGATAAGAACACAGATTCGTTCACTCTACTATGGAGAGGTTGTTGCTTCTGTTGCCAATGGAGAAAAACTTACAAATTTTAGAGTCATTATGAGCCGTCCAGATGTAGACCCCATTGTCTATTTGAAAAATGAACTTAAAATCTACTCACCGACACTCAAAAAGAGGATTCCACTTCATGAGCTTGCAGATATATCATTTAAAAATAAAGTAGCAGAAGTCACACATTACAACCTCTCGCCAGTATGTGTCTTGGGCATCCGATTTCAAGGTAATGATATGAGCGGTGTTGTAAGAGAGATACAACACTCTTTAGACAATGCAAAGTTACCTGAAAATATTACAACCGACATTAGCGGTTTTTACAAAGAACAGCAAAAATCATTTAAAGAGATGAGTTTGGTTATTGTTTTTGCGGTGCTTATTATCTTTATAGGTCTATTACTAAATTTTAGCTCTCTTCGCATTGCGTTTAGTATACTTATGGCGCTAATATTGACAACAACAGGAGTCCTTAGCGCCCTCTTTATCACAGGAAAGCCACTTGATATTATGGCATTTATGGGCATACTTATTGTGCTAAGTATTGTCATAAATAACAATGTCCTTATTTTTGATTTTTATCAGATAAATTTAAAACATCAAAGCGATGAAATAGAACAGCAGCTCGATGCACTATCTCTAAGAGCAAAACCAATTCTTATGACAATGGTCTCAAACGCCTTAGCCCTTTTACCTATCGC
>NZ_JALUKE010000176.1 GCF_027056685.1 Sulfurimonas sp. | reverse complement strand
ATTCCCTTTCCAACGCTCAATGCATACATGGCAGCAAGTACAGAGATAACAGGCGTGATATTACTTACTTTAGGACTTTTTACCCGATTTATCTCTATTCCGCTTATCATCATTATGATAGTAGCCATTGTAACTGTGCATTTAGGCAATGGATTTTCAGCAGGAAATAACGGCTTTGAAATCCCACTTTACTATATGTCATTTTTGCTTATTTTCTTCTCTCACGGAGCTGGAAAATTTTCACTTGACCGTATAATCTTTGGAGAAAAAAACTAGGTCATGGAAGCACTTGTCCACTTTACACATGAAATAGGGGAGATGCACTTTCCTATTTTAATGTTCTTGATGAAGGCATTCTTTGCTCTTTTTGTTATTGTCTCAATTGTTTTATTTATCTACGATAAATACATTCAAAGAGAGAACCAACTGCTTATAAACTACCCACTTATTGGGCGTATGCGTTATGTTTTTTATGCACTGCGTGATCCGATGAGACAGTACTTTGGTGATGAGAAGTTCTATGAGTCTTTTGACAAGGTACGCTGGGTTTATGACTCAGCAGAGAGAAAATCTGCCTATGCTTCATTTTCCCCAGGTCAGCCGCAAAAGAGTGCGAGAATCTCCATAAAAAATGCTAACTGCGTTTTAAACAGTGAAGATGTAAGTGATGACTTCAGTGTCACCTTTGGTGAAAACTCTCCCATTCCTTTTAAAACAAAGTCAGTTTTTGGCAGAAGTGCTATGAGTGATGGGGCGATTTCTCCTGAGGGAACACGTGCTTTTACAAAGGGTGCGTATCTTGGTAAGTTCCCTATAAATACAGGAGAGGGAAGCCTTACTTCTAATTTTTTCTACACGCATAAATATACACGAGAGTGTAAGTTCTTTCAAACGCAGGAGGGGACATTTTTTGCAAAAGGTGTTTACAAAGTTTTAAAGTTTCTTGTAAACGCAGCCCTTGCACAAAAAGTCTATAAGCATATGGTTGTTGATTCAAAAGCACCTGACAGCTACCTTTTTGATGCCAAAGAGATACTCTTTTACCGTGTAAATTGGGATGCTCCTTTAAAACTTTTTCCGAGTGTTGTGCCTGATGATATACCAGACATTATTTTTCAGATGGGAAGCGGACTTTACGGGGTACGCGACAAAGATGGAAACTTTTGTGAGACAAGGTACCAAAAGACAATGCGTTTTTGTAAAATGACAGAGATAAAAATGGCGCAGGGTGCTAAACAGACAGGCGGAAAACTCCTCGCTTCAAAAGTGAGTGAAGAGGTAGCTTACTACCGCGGAGTAGAAGCACATAAAAACCTCTTTAGTCCAAATCAGTTTCCGTATGGGCATACTTTAGAGGAGCTGTTTGACTTTGTGGGAAGGCTTAAAAAACTCTCACAAAAACCTGTAGGTGTAAAGATAGTCATCTCCTCTGCCGCTGCGTTTGATGAGTATGCAAAACTTCTAAAAGAGCGTTTGGATGCAGGAAGTGAGGCGTATCCTGATTTTATTACTATCGACGGTGGTGATGGTGGGAGTGGTGCTGCACCTTTGGAGATGATGATGAGAGTTGGGATGAGCATATCAAAAGCACTCTATATCGCAGACAGTGCACTCAGACGTGAAGGTGTTCGCGAAAGTGTAAAACTCATAGCGAGCGAAAAGGTACTTACTCCAGATGATGCCATTGTCCTTTTTGGAATTGGGGCTGACTATGTTGCCATTGCACGTGCATTTATGATGAGTGCTGGGTGTATTCGAGCGCGTGAGTGTTCTGGTGCGCATGGCAGAGCCTGCCCTGTAGGACTTGCAACGCAGGATAAGGAAAAGAGAGCTTCATTTTTGGTAGAGAAAAAGGCGAGAAATGTCGCTTCTTATCATGCTCAATTGCTTGCAGGTGTTCGTGGCCTTTTGGCTATAATGGGCATAGATGAACTACACAAATTAGATAAGAAAAATCTGATGTTTAAAGACCATACAGGCAAAACCTATATGAATGTCGATAGATATTTTGAGGAGTCTTTAGTTGACTAAGACAGGATGAGTGTAAGTTTGTAATACACACTCTATGCACACTTTTTGAGTATAATAACTTTAAGATTAAGAAAAAGGAGGACATTATGTGTATTCCTCATGGTGCTATGCGCACAACAGATAGTGGTTTTGTAAAAGAGAAAAAACCGCCAAAACATGTCAAAAGAGTCTCTCAAAGAGAGTTTGAAAAAGGTGATCCAGATTTTGTGGATGAGCGTACTGCAACATATACTCCAAAGAAAAAAGGATCGTTCTTTGACGACCTTTTCTCGTAGAAAGTTCTTGGCAGCAGGCTTTCTCTCTAGTGCTGTTTTTTTGATGGATGGGTGCAGCCTTTTTGGGGTGACAACACCCATAGATACCATTAAAGTGCTTCATCGAGATTTGTTCTCTAAAGCTGCTGAGTTAAATATTATAACTGCTCCCTATATGCATATAGTTTTTCACCACTCGCGCATTTCAAAATCAGATAAAGTATTTATAAAAAATGGTATCAAGTGGCTTAATGAAGAGGCGAT
>NZ_JALUKE010000175.1 GCF_027056685.1 Sulfurimonas sp. | reverse complement strand
CCATATGATGCCTTTTATATGGTAATTATTGTACTGTTTTTATGATTTTAGTATGGTTAATTTTAGGGTACTTTTGGTAGAATATTTTACAGTGTTTGGAGTTGGGTTCTTTCACAGTCTCCTTGGAAGAAAAATAAGTTACCCAGCTGCGCTTAAGTCGTTTAAACTAAAATGAGATAAGATACTGCAAAGACAAAAGAACTTGAAAAAGGTAACTTATTTTTCAAGTCAACCGTTGTAAGTTCCCGCGGAGCGGAAACTTACAACGGCGAAGCGCCACCAACCTTTTGTCATATTCCGCTACGCTACATACAACAAAATGCAGGAGTCCCACACAAAGGTGTCTCCCAGAAAATCGCAAGCAAATTTTCTGAAATACACATTTGTGGAGCTCAGCTTCGCCGTTATACTCCATATCATATGCACTATTATTTTGCTAAAATACATAATTCATTCAAGGATATAAAATTATGCCAAAAAAACAATCTACGCGCGAAGAAATTTTAGATGCAATATTTATGTTGGTTTATATAAATGGGTACAATGGTACGAGTATGTCTATGATTCTTAAAGAGTGTGGTATTCCAAAAGGCTCACTATATCATTATTTCAAATCTAAAAAAGAGATGGTATTAGCGGTTATAAAAGAGCGACTTGCACCCCGAATGGATGATTTCTATAGCTTTTCCAACACTCAAAACAAACATTCTATTGATATCCTTATAGATACAATAATAAAAATTTCGCAAAAAGAGCAACTCATAAAATATGGATGTCCCCTTAATCGACTTAATCAAGAAATGAGTTCAATTGATAAAGATTTTGAAAGTGCTATAACTCAAATATATAATCATATTAAAGAAAAAATCATTTTACTTTTGCATAAATCAAATATAAAAAAGGAAATTAATATTGAAGAACTTTCAGAGTTTGTAATAGCAAGTATATGGGGTGCACTCTCTTTAAGCCCTACACAATCTTCCAAAGACAGATATTTAAATACAGTTTTTTATCTTACAAACTATTTGAAATCTTTAAAAAATTAAAAACAGACCATTCAGTCTAATTAAAGTTAATTTTGAGTACAATTTAAAAATAGACTAAAAGGTCTATTTTTAAATATGAGGAAATATAATGTTTATAGTAAAGCCAATAAAAGCTAAAGAAGCAACAAGAGAGTTGAAATTAGTCTATAAAAAAACAGAAATGACATTGGGCTTTGTACCTCCACATTTTGAAGTTTTTGCAACTATAAATATAGAGTCTTTGAAAGATTTTATAGAATACAATTTATATTTCACCAAACATCCAAAGA
This sequence comes from Sulfurimonas sp., assembly GCF_027056685.1. Taxonomy (GTDB): domain Bacteria; phylum Campylobacterota; class Campylobacteria; order Campylobacterales; family Sulfurimonadaceae; genus Sulfurimonas. The sequence goes on along the minus strand of NZ_JALUKE010000175.1, from coordinate 1,238 downwards.
TTGATGCTAAAATTTTACCTTTTTTACGATTATGTATCGCACAAAAAGAGTGTAGAAAATATTGTATAAATTTTAATACAAAATTATTGATGGCAAATGATATCAATAAACAGATTCTTAATGATGTCTGTTTAAATATTGATAAACTCCCATTTAATATGGAACAAAAGCTACTATTATCAAAAGTTATCTATGCTGTATATAATGCAGATAAGTTTTGTAAAGATGACTTAGAAGAACTTTATAATGTAAATTTCAGTGATAAAGATTTTTATGAATTGCTAAGTTATGCTACAAATTTTATGGCAAAAAGTAAAATGATAGAAGTATATATGAAATAATGCTAAAATATGTATTATTAACTTTTAATTAAGCCATATTGGGAATATATTATGTATAAACTAAATAAATTAACACTAAAACAAAGAGAAGAACTTTTTAGACAACTTCGCATTTCAATTACTCATCACTCAAATGCGATGGAAGGAACAACTCTTTCTTTCGGTGAAACAAAAGAGTTACTTGAACATGGGAATACTGCTGGAGATAAACCACTACATGAACAACTTGTGATATTAGGTTTTGCAAAAGCTTATGATGTAATAGTTCGCGAAGCTACAAATAAAGAAAATATTATTGACAGTAGTTTTATAAAAGATATTCATGCCATTATGTTTGAAGATGCTTTAAAAGTAGCACCTCAATTTGTATCTAAACCTATTGGAGCATATAGACTAGATGAAAGATATATTAAAGGTGTAGATATAAAACTATCAGCACCTAATAAAATCTCTAATGATATTGAAAATCTACTTTATAGATTTAATAGTAATAATATGAGTTTAGAAGATATTGCAGAGTTTCATATATTATTTGAGAGAGTACATCCATTTGCCGATGGCAATGGAAGAGTTGGAAGGTTAATAATGGCTTTTCAAGCTATTCAAAATAATATAGTTCCACCTCTTATTGAGAATGAACATAGAAGTGAATACTTAAAAGCCATTAATGACAAAAATGAACTTTTTAAGTTTATTGATGAGAGTATTCAAAACAGTATGGACTTACTAGACTAAAAAGTACAACAAAACATAGGAACGCAATAAATTACCTAACGGAAATTTATGGTTCTATTCGACCGTTATACTCACAAAAGGATTAAGATGTTTATAGTGTCATTAACATATATAGAAGATTTAAAAAAAGTAGATGAATTATTACCTTTACATGTAGATTAT
>NZ_JALUKE010000174.1:861-2557 GCF_027056685.1 Sulfurimonas sp. | reverse complement strand
GGGGTAAAAAATACCCTATTGTTTTTGACTCTTGGTATAACAACTGGGAGAATCTCTCAAATTACTTTAAGTATCCACAGGACATTAGACGTATTATTTATACCACTAACATCATTGAATCTGTACACCGACAATTTAGAACATTGACTAAAACTAAAGGAGCTTTCCCTACGGATAATAGCCTCTTAAAACTACTTTATGCTGGTATTAGAAATGCCGAAAAGAAATGGACTATGCCGATAAGAAATTGGAGTCTTACAATCTCTCAGCTCAATATTCATTTTAAGGAGAGATTGAAGGGGGCTTTAGATTTGTAGAACTGTGATATAATTTGACCAACGATTTAGGTGTTGACACAGAATTTATTACAGTCCCGATATTTTTAAAATCAGGATGAAACATAACTAAATTACAATCAGAATTTATTACAGTCCCTTATTTTAGTATTTTGACTTATCAATACTCCCTCTATTATCTTATCAATATCCCCATCCAATATCTCATCAACATTTGAATAAGGTATATTAGAACGTACATCTTTTACTTGTTGATAAGGAGCCATGACATAGGAACGTATTTGATGTCCCCAACCAATATCACTCTTCTCTACACCATCTAAAAGAGCTTGCTTCTTTTCTATTTCATATTCATAAAGACGTGACTTTAACATCTTCATCGCCGTTGCTTTATTTTTATGTTGACTACGCCCATTTTGACACTGTACAACAATGTTTGTCTCTAAATGAGTAATACGAATAGCACTCTCCGTTTTATTAACATGTTGCCCACCCGCACCAGAAGCTCTATAAGTATCAATACGAATATCTTTATCTTCAATCTCTATATCAATTTCATCATCAATTTCAGGTGAAACCATTACAGAAGAAAAAGATGTATGTCGTTTAGCATTAGAATCAAAAGGAGAAATTCGTACCAAACGATGAACCCCATTTTCAACTTTTAAATAACCGTAAGCATTTTGCCCTTTAATAATAAAACTCACATCCTTAATACCTGCTTCATCACCAGCCTGATAATCAAGACTTTCAACCTTAAACCCTTTACGCTCAGCCCAACGTAGATACATTCTATAGAGCATACTTGCCCAATCTTGAGACTCAGTTCCTCCTGCACCAGGATGAATAGATATTATTGCATTATTAACATCATGTTCTCCACTTAGCATCATGCTAACTTCTAAAGCATTTATATTATCTTTTAAACTCTCGGCATCCATATATAATATATCCAAAGTCTCTTCATCTCCCTCAGACTTTGCCATATTAAAAAACGCTAATGCATCTTCAAGAGAAGACCTTGCTTCTTCATACTTAATAAGAGAACGCTCTTTTTTAGTTTTTTCTTGAGAAATGATAGATGCATTATTAGCATCATTCCAAAAATTAGATTCTTTTTGCATCTCTTCTATAACTAAGAGTCGAGTTTTAATCTCATCTGGATTAAGAATATTTTTTATATTTTCTATTTTTATTGTAAGTTGTTTTATTAACTCACCATATTCGTACGTATCCATCATATATTCCATTACATTAAATTAGTTCATATTTTATCTAAAATAAAAACAATAAAGCAAAAAAAACAAAGAATAGTGCTATAAATAAGTAAAAATAAAAAACCGTAAAGGAAAAAAAAGAAATAAGAAAAAGAAAGAAACTCAAAGAGGCAGCGACCTACA
>NZ_JALUKE010000174.1:0-851 GCF_027056685.1 Sulfurimonas sp. | reverse complement strand
CTTTTTTCTCACCAATACCCTTAATACACATTAATTCATCTTTTGAAGCTGTCTGAACATTAATCGCAGACAAAAATGAAAGCGTTAACGCCAACATCACTAGTATTTTTTTCATTTATATTCCTTAGAAAATAGTATATGAGTAAAAAACTCACCCAAAAGTATAGTATAAAGAAGTGTAATAAATGTGATAATATATATAAAAAGAGGTAGCGTTATAAGTAAGTAAAAATAAAAAACCGTAAAGGAAAAAAAAGAAATAAGAAAAAGAAAGAAACTCAAAGAGGCAGCGACCTACATTCCCAATCCAGACAGGATAAGTATTATCGGCGATGGGAGGCTTGACTTCTGGGTTCGGAATGGAGCCAGGTATAACCCTCCCTCTAAGCCCACCTCTAAGAAACATAAATATATTCCGAATATACTTATGTTTCTTAGCTTGTGTAAGCTTTGAGTTAATTAAAGTGTATTGAAGTAGTTCCATAGTTGGAGTCAATACTGGTATGTTAATACATAACATAGTTAAGAGTCTATCGTAATGGTTAAATTGCTAATTAAGGGTTATATGCTTTAAAACATCTTCAAGATAATACTTATTGAGTGTTTACACTTAATAAGGTAGTGTCTTTGAAAGATAAAATAAAAAACAAACGATCTATTAGTACTGGTCAGCTAAACGACTTACATCGATTACACACCCAGCCTATCAACCAAGTAGTCTTCTTGGGATCTTCAGGGATGATTAATCTTGGAGTTGGCTTCCCGCTTAGATGCCTTCAGCGGTTATCTCATCCGAACGTAGCTACCCAACTATGCTCTTGGCAGAACAATTGGTGCACTAGTGGTTCGTT
>NZ_JALUKE010000173.1 GCF_027056685.1 Sulfurimonas sp. | reverse complement strand
TGTTAAGCTAGAATCATCAATAACTCTTGGAGTAAAACTTATGTGATCACCAACTTCTACATTTGAGAAAGATGGTGTAGTTTGAAAGATAGGAGCTTTATTTGTTGTAACAGAAAAACTAAAAGATTTACTTTTGAAGTTTAAAAACATACTCTCTGTTGTTCCTTCAGGCTCATCAAGAAAGATAAGTCTAAACTGTATGGTATCTCCATTTTTTAGTTTTATATTTTTTGCATTATGCACACTTTCCCAAGCCTCATTTTTTGCATAAGCACCATTTCCAACTATAGTTGCATCTACTTCTACCCCACTTGATAGATCAGATATTGTAACTGTGTTTGAAAAATAAGTTCCATTTGAGTTTACATTTGTTTGACTTCCTAAGTCTATATCATTTGGGGTTTGGGTTATTTTGTGTGTTAAAACTCCAAAATTTGCAAATTTTTTATAATCACTATCTTCATTATCATAATACTCAACACTTGCTCCATAAGATATAACGGTATTATTAACATTTAAAATTTTAACTTTTAAAATATCTCCTGCTTTTACACCCTCTATAGCTCCACTAGTCCAGTTTCCATTATTGATTTTTATTTGAGCATTTCTTGTACCTGATTTTATTTTTATTCCATTTCCATTTGCTATACCTGTTATAGCTATAGCATCACTTTCCACACTTATACTATCCCCATCTACAATACCTACTCTTTTAGTTGGAAAATTAAAATGTGTTGGTACATAGTCCATAAGAGCTGGATTTGCTTTTGTTATAGTTTGAAAAGTTATTTGATAGTTACCAAGTTTTATAGCAGTTGTTTTTTTTCTATCAAAATCATTTGCAGAGATTTGTTTAAATCTTACTTTTATTCCTTTTGATGCACTGTTTATCCCAATGTTCCAACTACTATCACCCTCAGCTTGTACCCATCCATTTGATACTGTTAAAGGTAAATCTCCTTCAAATCCATCTAATGTGACATAATCTGTTATATATGGAGTATTTAAATCAACATTATACTTAGTAGCCGGAGTGAAAATGTTTGGAGTTATATCTCTAACTCTTGTAACAGTTATAAAATCTCCACTAACTTCACCTATATTTAAAGTTGCTTTTTGAAGAGTAGAAAATTGATTTGAAGCTGCTAGTTTAACTTTTATCTTATCTCCATTTGTTACACGAGAAATAGTTGAATTTCTGTTGACCCCATTTACACTATATTTTCCTCCTGTTACATTTACATCTACAAAAACATTTTTAGATAATCCACTAACAACTATCTCATCACTTTGAACAGTAGATGAAGGTTCTGCATTTAACTTTTTGCCTAGGTTAAAGCTGTTTGGAGTTGTATCAGTAGAAGAGTTTGGATCTGATTTTGTTGTAGTGCTAAAATAAAAACTTTTGTTATTTACTTTTAGTGTTGCAGTTTTTTTTGTACCATAATCAGATGATGCTATGGCTTTAAGTTTAATAGTTGTTCCTGCTGGAAGCGTACGTGTATCTCCTGAGTGGAGTATAGAACTACCATTTATAATAGCACTTGCATTTATCGCTTCAACACTAACATTTCCGTCAAATCCTAAAAGTATAACTTCATTTGAGTTCACTTGTGAACCTAGTTCTACATCAAATCTATCTATAAACTTCAAATCAAAATCAACTGGCAGTTTTCCTTGTAGCATTTGTTCAACATGAGTTGCCATGTGTGAACCTACTTGAAGATCTATATTTGCTGCCACTTCTTGGAGATTTACAGTTTTTATTTTCTCCTTTATACTTTCAACTCCAGCATCCCCTTTTCCATCTAAATTCCCATCTTTTGCATCCTCTACTATATCTTCAAGCACCTTTTGTGGATTGTCAGTAGAAAGAAGGGCTGCTGAGATTTGTAAAAGTTTAGCATTATCTGGTTTATCTGTTTTTGTTAAATCTAAACTTTCAGGACCTTTGCCATTTGATAAATCAAGATTAAACATCTCCTCTATAAGGTTATTTGCCGAAACATAAGCTTCATCAAAACTTTTCCCCTCTTTTAAAAGTTTGATAATCCTAGCTGATGTGATTTGGGTCAAAATATTTACATTTACTCCCCCATCTATTTTCCCTTTTCCACCTTTTATAACAACAGAAAGATTTCCATTACCTCTGTAATTTCCTGTAACCTCATCAAAATAATCACCAGTTACCACTATTTGAGTTGGATTTGTCCATGGAAGTGAGTTAAAAGTAAAGTCTCCCTTTATTCCATGTGTAGTTGTCTGAACTATACTACCACTTCTAACACCATTTACAAGTTCATAAGCCTTTACAACAGACCCATTAGCAAAAGGACCTTTTTGGGCCGAACCACCTGTATTACCAGAGTTTGAAGAAGATGACCCTCCTCCGCTACATCCGCTAAACGCAGTAACAATTGCTACTACGAGGATGAAAAATATATGTTTCTTAATTAACATCACTAACTCCTAAAGTTAAGTTACTATCTGTCAATTATAAAACGAAGACATTGCAAAAACATTGCAATTTATATATGCAGCTTATATCCTATGGAGTGAATGGTCTCTATAAACTTATAGTTCAGTTTCGCTCTAAGTCTGCTGATGAGGGCTCTACGGGTATTTTCATTACTCTCTTTGTCCGGCCATATTTCATTCTCTATCTCATACAAAGAGAGTACGCTGTTTTTTGCACCTAAAAAGAGTTTGAGCAGTTCTAGCTCTTTTTTTGTCAAGTGTACACTCTGTGCATTATGGAGCAGTTCATCACTCTTGGTATCGAACGAGAACTCTTCATCAAATATCACATCACCTCTTTTTTGATGCTCCTGTGCATGGCTTAAAGCTATTTTCATCGCTGCACGCAACTCCTCTCTGTTAAAAGGTTTTACAAGGTAGGCACTCGGTTTTGTTTTAATGGCACGCTCTAAAGTCTCATCATCACTAAAGGCACTGATGTATATGATGGGAATGTTTTGCCACGATTGAATCGCCGCCGCACATGCGATGCCATCCATATCTCCTTCGATGTAAACATCTATCAGTATCAGATCGACCACCTCTTTTTTCAAAAGTGCCAGACATGCCGCTGCGTTTGAGAAAGTAGCTACGACCTTGTAACCTAAACCTTTTACAAAACCTGCAATCTCCATCGCAACAATACTCTCATCTTCAATAATCACAACATTTTTCATTCACTAAACCTTATGGTAATGTTAAAATCACTATCTTTTTGCAGTGTCAATGTACCGTGGAGCTGGTTTTGTACAAGTGCGACAATAAGCTTCATTCCCAAATGCTCTTTTGCTGCATCATCAAGTGAAAATCCTGTACCGTTATCCTGTAAACGCAGCACATAGCGCCCCTCTTTTTTATACATCTTTATATGAATGCGTATCTGCTCTTTTTGCACATATTTAATGGTGTTTGTCACCAACTCATTAACAATGAGTCCCACATACCCAGCACTGCGTAAAGGCAGCAATATATTTCGTATATCATATTCATAAGTGACATTTTTTTGTGAAAGGGCTTTTATGTCTTCACACAACTCTTCAATGTATGCAGCCATGTCGATTCTTTGCAGATCCTCTTTAATGTCGAGCATCGTGTAAATTTTGGCAATGGAGTTAATACGCCCATCCAACTCCTGCAGCCCTAAACGCAGCGCCTTATTTTCTGTCTCATCCTCTTGCATACGCACAAGGGAGAGTATTAACTGTAGGTTGTTTTTACTTCTGTGATGCAGTTCTTTAAGCAGATTTTTCTCATTTTTAAGAGATGTTTTAAGTTTCACAGTCGCTTTTTGCACCTCTAGCTCCACAATCTCTTGACGCTTTTGCAGCTCTTGCATAAGCGAAGTATTGAGCCTCTCTTTTTCTTTTTTAAATATACTGTAACGGTCAATAAATGCCAAAGAGAGTACAATAGCCTCTAACGCCGTTAAAAATATCACTATGTCAGTCAGCTCTCCCATTATGGAAGTAAAACCTAGTCCATCAAGTATCATCAAAGTAAAACCAACAAGCTGAAATGCCCAGCCTAGCACAAAAAAACGAGCCTCTTTCTCTCCCTGCCTATAGATGTAAATCGCTGCATACATATTGAAATAGATAAAAAAGAGTGCTGTTACAATTGAGACCTCAGGCAGATAGAACCACGGCAAGCCAAAGAGTAGAATCTCTATAAGCCCAAGCAGTAAAATAGCGTTATAAATCTTGTTTATTTTTTCATATCGCTGCGTTTGAAGGAAACTCTTTGCAAATAAAACAGCACTTATAAAGAGGAAATTTACCTTAAAAACCACAGCTAAATTGTCATAATAGACAAACCAGGAAGGCGCGAACATCTGTGTAATACCCAAGTAGGTTGACTGCTGAAAAAGCAGTGCAAAAAGATACAAGAGATAAAAAATATAGACTCTCTCTTTTGTGTAAAGGTAGAGAACAAAATTGTACAAAAAAAGCAATCCGAGAATACTCAAAAATATAAAAATGATGTTTTGTTCATGATATTCATCTTTGAGATAATCTAATTTATCTTTTAGCCTTATACTTAAACGCAGCGCCGTTGTAGTATTACGCACTTTTAAGTAGTACTCTTGTAACTCTTTTGGCTGCAGTGTTATTTCAAAGATGGTGTGAAGCTCGTCTCTCGGTATGCTTTGATAAAGCGTTCCCTTATGCTGTGGCTTTTGAGTTTTTTTATAGAGTGAAACATCTTCTAAAAGAGGGTTTCTTATCTGCAGTATCTTTGTCTCTTTTTTCTCACCTGAATTATAAAGAGTGAAATAAATCCACAATGTGGTATTACGAGTAAATCCTAGGTTTATCTCTTTTTCATTAAAGGGTGTAAACTTTGCACTCTTCACAATTTCTTTAAAAGTTTTGTCACTTTTATCGACATAAATTTTACTCGATAAGAACAGAGGTCTATTCATATTTTTTACATCCATAGTAGCATGGGCTAAAGAAAGAGGTAAAAATAGCAGCAACAGTATAAATGTAAAGAGATATGAAGTTTTTTTCATAGTGTGATATTTTCCAAAAGTTCAATACTCTGCGGTGTCACAATAACTACATCAATACAAAAATCAACATCCAAATCTTTTTTTTTCAAATAAACGAAAACTGTTTTTGTAAATCGTGAAAGTTTCGTAGGGGTAATGTTTTGAATGGCAAGCTCATACTCTTCTCCACTCTTCACCTCTACAAAATGCAATACTCCATTTTTAGAAGCAATGATATCAATTTCTCCAAAACGAGAATAAAAATTTCGCTCTACAATGCTAAAACCATTCTCAATAAGAAACGCAGTAGCTCTCTCTTCGGCAATATTTCCTTTTGCTCTGCTCATCTTAACAATTAATAACTTCAACCTGTACCGACTTAAACGCAGCAGTCAGAATAAGCTCATCACTTTTATCTCCAAAGAGATTGTTTATTTTCGACTCTGCATAATGAAAGGTTGCAAAGAGGGTTTTTGGCTGTACCTTATCTGTGATTTTTACCTTAAGAGGATTTGTTTCACCCCACTCACTCTTAAGAATGACACGCTCACTTGTAAAATCAGCTGCATCCTCTTCACATACAAGTAAAATATCTTCATCGTAGTGCTTATTTAACTTCTCGCTGCGTTTGGTTTGTGCTGCATTGTTGTAGTGAGCAAGTGTTCTTCCTGTGGTAAGATGATAGCCTGTAAGCTTTTTATTTATTATCTCTTCAACCATACCACGCAGTTTGTATTGATGGTATTTAAAGTGTCCGTAACCATCATCTGTTCTAAAATCCAGCTGATGTAAAATGGGAGTATCTTCTGTATGAACTGGCCACTGTAGACCACGCTTGCGATGTTTTTCAAGTCTGTGATAATCAGCACCGCTAAAACGACGATACGCCACGCGTTGCACCTCTTGCCAAATATCTTTACTCGACTTATACTCCGCAGTGCCCCCCATTTTATTATCTAGTATCTGTAATACTTCCCAATCATCTGGCAGATCTGATTTTACGAGTGGTTGAGAGAGATGCAGACGCCGCATTGCGTTTATATAGACGCCTGTCTTTTCATAGGCTGATTTTACACCCACAACAATATCGGCACGATTTGCAATATCACTCATAAAAAGCTCTTGCACAAAAACAAGTTCCAAACGCTCAAACGCCTTATTAAATTTATTCAAATTTGGATGAATATGTGTTAAATCTTCCCCAATATTAAGCACTGCTTTTACTCTATCTTCTAACATTGCATCAACGAGTTGTGGTGTCATAAGCCCCATTTCTTCGGGTTCTTGATAATCTGGGTCATAGTATGGCAACATTCCCATATCACAAGCCCCTTGTACATTATTTTGTCCACGAAGAGGCATAAGTCCTACCCCTGCTTTACCAATGTTACCTGTCATAAGAGCTAAGTGCGTTATTGCCATGACTGCATAAGAACCATCTAAATGTTCTGTAATACCAAGTCCCCAAAATATCATAGACTTTTTAAGTGCATACTCTCGTGCTACTTTTCTTACCATTTTAGAGAGGTATTCATACCCCTCTAATTCATTGAAATAGTCTGGATTTGCATAAGGATCATTAATAATTTTCTCTTTAAAATCTAAAAATCCTTTTGTTCTATCGGCTATAAAATTCTCATCATACAGCTCTTCATCTATGATGACATAGGCGAGCATATTTAAGATAAGAAGATTTGCTTCATGAGGCATTATTGCCTTATACTTTGCAAAACGGTGGAGTTTAATTTCTCGTACATCAAAAACAGCCAAATTATCTTTCTCTCGTGCCACATCTAAAATACGATTTGCAATAATAGGGTGTGCTTCTGTTGTATTTGAGCCTATCACTATCATAAATTCAGTATTATAAATATCATTGTAAGGATTTGTCGCAGCACCTTCACCAATGGTTGCACGCATACCTTTTAGAGATGGAGAGTGACAGACACGCGCACAGTTGTCTACATGAGGGGAGTTGAGAGTATGACGGGTGAACTTTTGAAAAAGATAAGAAGATTCACAAGAGCTTCTCGCCCCGCCGATGGAAGCCACGGACTTACGACCAAACGCAGACTGAATCTCTTTTAACTTCATAGCACAAGCAGTAGTAGCAGCATCCAAATCACACTCATACCATGTTGCATCAAAATCAACTAAAGCAGACGCCACAGCTTCTTTTATAGCAGGGTTCTTTTCTAAGAAACTTTTGCGTATGCGTGGAGTTCTCAGCCTATCTTCTGCATCCACAAAATCATATCCATATTTCCCTTTAATGCAGAGCTTCCCTTGAGAAACTACTCCATCAGGATGTGCAAAAATCTTTTTGATTTTATTCTCTTTGACATCAACATGCGCTGCTATATCACACCCTACACCACAGTATGTACATACGCTATCTATTGTTTCTATATTTTCCATTTATTACCACCCTCAACTACTTTTAAACACAGTTTATGTCCATTAAAATTTTCAAGAATTATATTCTGAGGCTCAGAGCGAAGCGAGGATTTGTCCTCATAATATGATTATTGAAAATTTTCTTCTGCCAAATCTGGAATATATCAGCTAAGATAGTTTACAATCCTTTGACTTAAGAACGATGGAAGTAGATTAAAAAACCTAATGATTAAATAAAATCTAAGCGGAAAAGCATAAAACTCTTTTCCTGTATCTATGGCTCGCTTCATCCTGCTAACACCCTCTTCTGTCTCAAGTAAAAAGGGCATTGTAAACTCATTTTTATCAGTCAATTCACTTTTTATAAATCCTGGAAGAATTGTAATGACTTTTATGCCATAAGGAGTATATTTGTAACGCACGCCCTCTGCATAAGCATTAAGCGCGCGTTTTGAGGAGGAGTAAACTTTTGAAGAGGGCATACTAAAGAGTGATGCCAAAGAGGAAATAAAAACCACTTTACCACTGCGTTTAGCACGCATTTTTGGCAGTAAAATTTCTAAAATAGCGTGATTTGCAAGGACATTGACATCATAAAGCTTTTTAAATTCACTTATTGTAGGCACTGCGTTTAAGTGACCTATGGAAATACCTGCGTTTAATATAACCATATCCATTACAGGGAGCTTTTTCATCTGTTCTTGTAACGCTTCAAACGCAGTCACATCCACACAAATAAGTGTAATATTTTTGCATCTATCTTGCAACTCATTTTTGAGTCTAACAAGTCGTTCTTCTCGTCGTGCAAGCAAAAAAAGTTCATTCTCTTTTGTAGCATATTGGCGTGCAAATTCAGTACCAAGCCCTGAACTTGCACCAGTTATAAGAATTTTCATCTAAATTTATACTATTCTTATCATCACTGGTCTAAAGTTAATAAAATCAAGTTTTTCCAACTCTTTGAGCATACTTTGAATATCTTTTTCTACAGCTTTATGT
>NZ_JALUKE010000172.1 GCF_027056685.1 Sulfurimonas sp. | reverse complement strand
ATTGAGCGAGAAATTAGCTAAATGTAAATTAAAATTACTCCAAATCCTCTTTATCCATCACAAAACCCACGACCAACAGGGCTATAACAAAAAGTGTAACCATACCTATAAAAAAGTAGTGCATTATATTTTTCCTTTCTCTTTTGCCATTTTTAAAAAGCGGGTTTTATCACCCTCTTTTTTAAACGCAGTGTTTGCAAAAAAGAGTGCATTTTGTTGGCTTTGTACCATTACACCCTCATCAAGTTGAATGACTTTTATAATATCATCCCACGCAACTACTTCATTATTGCCATGGAGTCCATTTTCATCAAGAGTAAAATGTACATCCATATTTCTAGGAACATTCTTATCATAAAAGCGTGAAAGCATTCTTTTTCTTAAAAACCATCTACCGTAGTACCAATAGACTACTAAAAAAGTAGAAAGATAAAGCAATCCATAACTATTGTGTTTAAGTGCGCCAACAATGCCAAACTGCACAAGTCCTACAAAAAACCATCCCATATATCTTTTGTTGGAGTGACGCATATCGTAATCGTAGTAGAGTTTGCTAGTCTTTAGCGCAAGTTCTTTACTCCACTCAAAATTTACTTCTATTGGTTTAGACATGCTCTTCGCACTCCTCTATCATCAGTTCGCTCTTTTTGACACACTCTGCATCTTCAAGTTCTTCTATAAGCCCAAGTGTTTGCATATAGAGTGCATCATATATCTTTTTATTTTTTGCATACAAACGACTCTGCTTTTTTCCATACCAATATGCAAGTGCTACCGTTGAAGCAAAAAGCGTATATATCCACCACTGCCACTCTTTAAGGTTAAGTAATACAATGAAATATTGCACAGAAAAAAGGACAAAAAATTCGATTGAAAAGATGATGACAAGGGTAGCACTCTGCTCAAAGTCAAGTGTGTATTTTTCAAGCTCTTTAAGTCTTGCCAAATTTACATTGACTAGCTGTGCTTTTGACTTGCAATCATCTTTTAAATCATCTAATTTTATATCTTTTAAATGTATATTTGAGAGGTTATACTCTACATTTGTCTGCATATAATCTTCAAGTAACTGCGGATTTTTATTAAGTATTTGAATTATTTCTGCTTCACTTACTCTATTCTTACCAGCAACTCTTTGTACATCTTGCAAAACAATATCATACAGTCCAACAGTTTTTATTTCTCGAGCAACTCTGTCTAAGTTTATCAAAGATTTTTTCCTTTTTGTAGATTTAGGGAGTTGTAGGGACAAATGCCCCTACTTGTCTAGTTTGCAAACGCAGGATCGTCTGCAGGTTCTATCTCTTCTTCAAGACCATAAGATGCTGTTTTATCTTTTGCCGGTAAAAAGATACCTATAAGTCCTTTTATACCAACACTCATAACGATATTGTATAAAAATATCGCCCAAGCAGTAAGCAACATTGTACCAAACATAGCTGCAAAAACCATATCAGGATTAAACTGTCCATCAACATAAAGATGACGACGAAGCATACCATCAAGTCCTGCCATACCCATAAACGCACCCATACCGATACCACCTATAAGATGTAGCCAGAAGTGTGCATTTGAGAGTTTATGTGAGTAAACTTTCGTGTTGTTTGTCACAAGTGGCCACATAACATATACTGCACTATAAAGTGTCATATAAAGTCCAACAATTAAAGCAATATGCACATGCGCACCAATAATCCACTGCGTATTGTGTAAAACACGGTTCATACCCATATCTGCTTGAATAATCGCAGCCGGAACAGCCAAACCAAAGCCTACTAGACCACCTAGAAGATATTTTAACTCCATTGTCATTTTAAGTGGACGAGCTTTCCAAAGTGTTACAAGTGTAATAAATAACGCTAGTCCTTGAGTCAGTAACTCAAACGCAGTAACCATCTCACCAGAGATAAGTTTCATCATCTCAGGCTGTCCTTGATCACCAAGAAGGTGATGTGACCAAACCATCCAAGAAACAAGCAATTCAAGCATCAAGGCAGCACGAGCCACATTTTCCATGAAAAGTTTTTGCCCTGTAATGAGCGTTGCAAGCAGATACCATGAACCTGCAACATAAATAAGCACAAGACCATCAGCAACAAGGTCAAGCCCCCACCAAAAGAAGTTTTTGTATAAAAGTGCATCAATGGCAGTTACATCCAAAGGATGCCCCGCTGCATCAAACATTAGATAAACTAAGATTAAAACACCAGCACCTAAAATAACAAGTGCATCTAAAAATGTATCAACAGTACCACGAAAAATTGCAACAACAGGAAGTGCTAAAGCAGGTTCTTTTGTGTAAGGTTGTTTTCCTCGAAGTTTATTAATAAGATTTAAAAAACCATCAATACCAAAACCAGAAATAAGCAACTCTTTTGTTGTTTTATTTTTATGAATACCTACACGAGCAAAAATTGTTGCATAAATATTGTATATAAATGTCAAAGTACCAAGCATAATAAGTGCAACACCAACAATAAATACTAAACCACCAATAACTTTAAACTGATGCGTATCAGCAGGAAGCGGCCAGTAAAGTGTATAAAGAGGTGCATAAGACCAAACAAACGCAGCTATCCAAGCTAATGCAGTTCCTCCAGTAA
>NZ_JALUKE010000171.1 GCF_027056685.1 Sulfurimonas sp. | reverse complement strand
TTTCCAAAACCATCAAGGGCTACGCCATAAAGGAAAAAGACAAGAGCATATATGTAGCTATTGTTCGCAAAAAGTGCAGCCGTAAACGCAGCTATCATAAAAACAAAACTCAAAGAGAGCATCTTCTCATAATTACTTATTTTCCTCCACAATAAAGAGCTACCTACAATGCTTCCAAACATCTGTACCATTATAAATCCACCTAAAACCCAACCGGTCAAAGTAACACTGTTTTTTGCTTCTAAAATGACAAAAGGAATGGAGAGATAACAGGCAAAACTTAAAAAGATAGCCAAAGTTTGCTGTTGCAGTCGTTTGTCATCTTTAAGTGTAGCAAAGGCATTTTTTATAAAAAGTCCGAAATTTTTCTCTTTTTCCTGCACATTCTCTTTTAAGGGTTCATCATCAATTGTTGTAAAAATAAAAAAGCCAATACCCATAATAAAACTACTAACAATGAAAAGATAAGCATAGTTAAGTGGTGCTTGAAAATGACTCAAAACATACCCAGCAACACCACCACTAATGATGGAAGCAATGGAACCCGCAACCTGACGATTTGCCATGGTCTTTCCACGATACGCTTTAGAAAAAAGTTTTGCCTGAAGTTCTTTAAAATAGATTGCCCCAAAACCAGCAGAGAGGGAAAAACCAAAAAGCCCTAAACCTATAAAAGTAAGGGTAAGTGTTTTATGAGCATCTCCGATAAAAAAAATACTCAAACCAATACTAAACCAAGAGAGCCAACGAAAAAAAAACACCCTTCGTAAATAAGGCAAAACTTTTTTATAACTCTGTGCATGAAACGCAGCATAAAGCTGTGTGAGTATTGCCCCACCACGCAACAAAGAGACAAAAACACCCACAACAAGTGCACTCTCACTAAAATGCTCAATGATAAGCGGCAAAACTGTTGAAGGCTCTGCTATGGTAACAGCTAAAGAGAGAAAAAATGCATGCGCTACATTTTTATAATTATTGGTCGAATTGTCCTGTTTATACACAATTATATTGTTTCTGTGCACCATATACCTTTATTTAATTTTTTCTAAGTATATTCTAAAATTATTACACAAGAATTAAACACAAATCTAGACAGTTCTAAAAAAATCGATATTACCTACTTTTACTATTTCAATCTTACCAAAAGCGAACAAAGAGTTAAATCTCTCTTTTGTCTTTGCATCAAACACATCTTCTATATCTGCCTTAGTAAAAGGTCTTTTTGAGAGTGTTTTTAAAATATCATCTTCATTAAACGATTCTTTTTTAGCATCTATATTTTTTCTTGTAGCTATAAAAACAGTCTGATTTTTTATCTCTTTTGAGAGTGTATAAAGCTCTTCATAAGTAAGTGCTTCTACATCATATGCAGGTGGTCTGTCAATAGTCGATATATCAACGCGTGCAGGGTTGATTTGATTTATGACTCTATTTAAAAGCGTAAACTCTTCTACTTTATCATTTATCCCTTTTACTACTAAAACTTCCAGAACAAGTTCATTGCTACAATTTTGAGAATACTTTATAAGCCCATCAATAATATTTTTAAGCTCAATACTCTTCATAGGTCGATCAATTTTTTTAAAAGTTTGTTCATTCACACTGTCAAGGGAGAGTTTTACAATATCAAGCTTGCTAAGAGAATCTCTTACATCTTGTCTCTCTATTGTCGATGCGTTTGAGAGTATAAGAAGTTTCTTCTCACCTTTTATCTCATTAATTGCATCAATCAATTCATCAAGATAGTGGTAGAGTGTAGGTTCACCATTTGCAGTAATAGTGATAACATCAAAGTCAAATTTACACATAGCCTCTTTTAATTCAGCTATAACTGCATCTACTTTTGGAGGATTTGCAATTTTCTCTATCTTTGTTGCTCTTACTAATTCACAATAGATACAGTCAAAATTACAACTTTTTTCGTCTGGAGATAAATCTATCCCCAAACTCATACCAAATCTTCTTGATGCAAGAGGACCAAATATATATTTCATCTTATCTCCTAATCATCTTCTTCCACACCACGCTTAATAATTTCAATGAGTTTTGCATACTGATCATCATTTAATACCGCTTGAACATCATTAATACATTTTGCATGGATTCTTTGCATATAAAGTTGCTGATCGGCAATTTTTACTAGTAAATCATCCACTTCATCAGCAGAACATTTCTCATCAACCATTTTTGTAATTGCTTCAAGTTCCATTTTTTTAACAATAGTAGCATTATCTACCACTTGTGGTTTTGTAATAGCCATAAGATTTCTTACCGCAGCAAGTGTCTCTTTATCAAGTCCAACTTCTTTTGCATATTTGACACATGTTTCTATAAAAAACGGCAACTGTGTCGCAATTAGAAAGTATCTTCTTGGCATTTGTCTGCCATCAACATAAGGACTCACACCCGCTTCTTTAAAATCTTTAGCTGTATTTACATGTTTTTTGACATAGATTACAAAAGAATCTTCTGCTTTTGTTTCAACATAGACCTCATGTCCAAATTTCAATAAATCGTCTATTAAAGGCTGTGGTCTAAAATTTGCAATCATAACAAACACTTCATCTTTAACCATTTTACGCAAAGTTTTATGAGCCTCTTCTAATGGACTCAAATCTTTTTTTAAAATCTCATTTGCATTAAGAGTAAATTTCGGCTCTTGATTGATCCACTCAGGAGCTTCTTGCGTTTCATCTTCATCTTTTGTATCCAATGGCTCTTGATTAAATTTTTCTCGTAATATATTTACAAGTTCAGAAAGTTTCATACCTACAACCATTGCCGCTTCTTTTAAATTTGCACCTTCATGAAGAAGTGTTTCATTAATTACAGCCTTTTTAAGCTTTTTAAAATTAGGATTAATTTCCAATAAGCTATTTATCATATCTTCATTTTCTTGTAACAAATCAGATATTTTAGTCTCTAATGTAATCTCTTTCATCTTATTTCCTTTATGATAATGATTTTTAAAATTATGTTCCTCTTATTGTTTACTTTTCTTATAATTATTATAAAATATCATTATTTTACAGAACAAGTCCCATCACCATTACTTTTTGGCAAATTTCCTTGAGTAAATAGTGGAACTGACTTTTCAACCACTAGAAACACTATTCTCACTTTTTCTCTTAAAACTGTTTTTGCAATTTATTTGCTTTGTAAGCCTCATATGCCTCTTTAACACTCATCTCACCAGCACCAGTAAAAAATGCAATGCCAGTTGTTTTTAAGATTTTAAGTGCTTTTTCTCCTGCTCCATTACCAGTTATGACAACATTAGCACCTGCGTTTATCATTCTTTTAGATGAAACTCCACCAACACCATGCTCCATAGACTCTGTCGCACTATTGTCTATCGCTTCTAATGTATCTGACTCTTCATCATATATTAAAAACATCTCTGCTCTTCCAAATCTTGCATCTATTGGACTCTCCCAAGTTTTACCTTTTGTTGTAAATACTATTTTCATCTTAATTTTCCTTCAAAATATTTTTTATATTGTTCCAGCTCAATTTAATCTGCTTTGAGATTTCACAATTCTCATCAAATTCAACTATCGGTTTTGCTACGCTCACTGCTTTTGTAAATATATCATCATAAGCGAGTGAAGCTAAGAGTTGCACATTTTCATCTGCAAGGTATTCTCTTATTTTATTTGTAATATCTCTATTTAAGTCATATTTGTTAATAATACACACAACCTTAAGATTAAAAGTTTTTGTAAGCTCATAGACTCTTTTTAAATCATGTAAACCTGAAACTGTTGCCTCTGTAACAAGCACAACAAGATTCGCTCCACTTAAACTAGAGATTACAGGACACCCTATCCCTGGACTACCATCAGTAATTACATATGCTTTATCTTCTTTAAGTGCTAACTCTTTTGCCACTCTCTTTACTTTTGAAACAAGTTTTCCACTATTTTCAGCTGCAAAACCAAGCTTTGCATGTACCATCTTCGCACCATTTTTTATATCAGATACAAAAACATCTCCTGCCTTTTGTGTTACCATCTCAATGGCATCAACAGGGCATACACGGCTACAGTAGTGGCACCCCTCACAAGAGATGGGATCTACCACATGAAAATCGGTCTCTTTTGTGATGGCATCAAAACGACACACATCAAAACAGTCGCCACAGTTTGTGCAAGTTTCAGGGTCTATAACGGCTATTTCACCACTATAAAAATCACTCTGTTCTTTAAAATTTGCATCAAGAAGCAAGTGCATATTTGCAGCATCTACATCACAATCACAAACAACAGCATCTTGCTTTGCTAAGTAGGCAAAAGATGCACTCAGACTTGTTTTACCAGTGCCACCTTTACCAGAGATTACAACTATTTCTCTCATTTTAAACCTCCAATAAAAGCTATAATATCATCTAAAGAGTCTTTAAAATGTTCAATTTTATTGTAAATCAACTCTCCATTTGAGTAGAGTTTCGCTACCTCTTTATCATTTTTAATTTTTGTAATAATAGGAATATTTTCATCTTGACAATATCTCTCAACACCATCATCACCTATGCCATAACGGTTAATAATCACACCAACTTTTTGATTTAAAACTTTCATAGTCTCAACTGCTAGTGTTAAATCATTAAGTCCAAAAGGTGTTGCTTCTGTAATTAAAATCACAAAATCACTATAACGGCTTGATTCTATCACAGGGCATGAAGTCCCAGGAGGTGCATCATAAATCTTCATATAATCAGGAAACTTCTCATCTACATACTCTATAGTTTGAGCAATTAACGGTATAGACATCTCTTGACCTAAATCTAATCTCCCCTCAACCATACTAAAGAGTTCATTTCTATACTCATTTATAATCCCTATTGGCGATGGTGTCATAGGAAGTGAATTTGTTGGACAAAGTTCACTACAAGCATAACAGCTATGACAAAGTTCAGGAAATACTCTAATCTCCTCAGGAAGATGTAAAATAGCGTTAAAGTTACACACTTCTTCACACTTACCACATAAAGTACAATCAGTTGCATCCCACTTGGGTATCATTTTATTTGATACTTTTGAATTGACTAGTTCTGCGTTTAAGAACAAGGCACTATTTGGCTCTTCTACATCCAAATCAGCTAAAACCACTTTTTTACCAAGTGATGCCAAATAAGAAGTAAGATTAGAAGAAACAGTTGTTTTTCCTGTTCCACCCTTACCACTTGCTATAGTTATTTTCATCTATCCTTCCTTATCTTGATTATTTTTCATCGTTTGAATAATTTCATCTACAGTCTGCTTTTCTGCTGCCACTGGCGTTATACCAAGAGCAAGTAAGTTGTCTTTTACACCTTTACCAAATTCGTAAGAGACAAAAACATCTACACCATTTGCTTTAAGAAATCTAGGAATTTCAGTACCAACATGAAGTCCTCTATTTCCTTCACTATCTTTTTCTATTACAATATTTTCATCTTTAATCTTTGTCATAATTGGATTTTCAATCATCTCTAAAAATTCACCCTCTGGAAGAGAATAAAAAACTATATTTTTTGCAAGCCCAATATGTTTTGCAAGTCTCTCTTTTCCATTTGTCATAAATGCCACTTTCATTTGTAATCCTTCTCTATTATTTTCATTTTTTGAAAAGATGCCTTGGAAATTTCTTCTTCCAAGACCTCTTCCTCCTCCAAAACTTCCATTATCACCAAAGTTTCTTCCTCGGTTAAGACCTCTTTGTCCTCGACCAAAACCTCTTCCTTCTCTTCTTGTAAACTCTCTCATTTTAAATCCTTAAAATTTAGTTTATATGCACATATGTTCAGAATTATAACGAACATATGTTCATTTGTCAAATATTTTATAAAATTTAAAGAAATTTTTTAAGGAGTATAAAATTGCGTGTTTAGCATTTACTTTTCTCGAATTAAGCCATCTTAAAATGGTTGGAAAGAATAAGGAATTTTTGGAAGATTTAAATTAATTCTGAAGCTCATCCCAAATTTTTGGGATAAGCTTGGAGTAGATATGTAGTTTAGTCTTTATTTTACGATAGTTACAACAAATGCACCTCTAAAGTCACCTTTTTTATATCCAACTGCTTTATCGTTTGGATATTTTGCTTTTATAAGTTTATACGCCTCTAAATCTCTTGTCTGTACATCACCATGACAAGTTAAACATACACCTTTTTTGATGAAAATTGGTTTATAAACTTTATAAGAGTTTTTAGAAATCTCTTTAACTATCATTTTAGGTACAGCTTTGTGTGCATTTACATCACTCTGAATCTGCTCAAGTACTTTTGCTTCATCTGCTGTCGGTTTATCTGCTGGGTTTCTGTATTTGAGAGAAACTCTTTTAACACTCACACCTTTTGGATAGCTCGCATTTACTTTTTTCGCAATGCCTGATGCTTCTTCAAGACAAAAACCTGCAGCTTGAACTGGTCCACCTGCTTTCATATTTTGTTTCATATGAGATTTTAAAGCCCCACCCATCTTCATAATGGCACTCTTAGCCTCTTGTTTTATCTCTTTGTTTGTTGCAGCACTTAAAAGTGAAGCACTTGCCATTAGCATAATCGGTAATACGATTCTTTTCATTTTTCTTCCTTCTAATGATTTTATATATAATTATATCGGTCATATGTTCATAAGTCAAGCCAAATTAACTCTTATGCTAGAATATAAGATATAATAACTTATCAAAATGAGGAGAAGCATGGCGATGGCTAAAAACTTTAGTGTTGGGTACGGATTTATGATTATGGCAGCTGTGGTTATTGTACTTGCAGGCATCAAGGCTGCTTCTGCTATTGTAGTTCCCTTTTTACTTTCACTTTTTCTTGCCATTATTCTCTCTCCCTTGTTTTTATGGCTTAAAGAGAAAAAAGTTCCGCAGGGTATAGCGCTACTGCTTATCATACTATTTTTACTTGCTACCATTACAACATTGATGATATTTTTAGGCACATCTATCCAAGATTTTACACAAAATGTTCCAAGTTATGAGATAAAATTACGCACTGATTTTCAGAATCTTCTTGGTTTTTTACAAAGCTATGGCATCCAAGTACCAAAAGAGGACTTTTCAACACTCTTTGCAACAAATAGTATTATGCAATATATCGCTAAGACACTCAAATCTCTTAGTGGACTATTGACAAATTCACTTATGATAATTATGACAATCATTTTTATGTTGATGGAGGTTTCACAATTTAGAAAAAAGCTAGAACTCTCAAATACAAATGGTCTCAATTCATTCATTGAGGTAAGTGACAATATCAAACACTTTATATTGCTCAAATCGATGACTTCAGCAGCAACAGGGATTTTTATTGCAGTGTCACTAAAAATAATAGGTCTTGATTATGCTATTTTATGGGGCGTAGTTGCTTTTTTACTCAATTTCATCCCAAATATTGGCTCTATCATCGCTGCTGTTCCCGCAGTTCTTATGTCTTTGATTCAATTTGACATAACAACAACACTTTTAGTTGCTGCAATCTATGCAATTACCAACATAACCATCGGCTCAGTTATTGAACCAAAAATCATGGGAAAAGGGCTGGGGCTTTCAACACTGGTTGTTTTTCTTTCACTTATTTTTTGGGGATGGCTGCTCGGACCAGTAGGCATGCTCCTCTCTGTTCCTCTTACCATCATGGTAAAAATAGTCCTCGATGCAAAAGAGGATACACGATGGATAGCGGTACTTTTAGGTAACTAACTTTAAGCTATTTTTTAACATATGTGATAAACTTATCTTCTTCCAACTCTTGAGAGTAAACCTCATGCCCTTGCTTTTCAAACTCTTCTATTAATGGTTCAGGTTTAAAGTCAGAAGTAATGGTAAGAATCTCTCCTTCATGAAATTTTCTTAAAATATTAAATGCTTTTGCTAAAGGATTATCTTCTTTATCTAAGAGTTCATTTGCATCTATACTCTCTGTTGGTGTTTCTGTTATCCAAGTAGGAATATTTTCATCTTCCTCATTTTGAATTTCTGTCGTATCCACGCTCACTGGTTCTTGTCCAACAGCAACACGAAGCTGATTGAGCAGATCCATCGGCTCCATTGCACCCACTACAGCTGCTTGTTTTACACCTGCTATTTTTGCTAGTGTTCTACGAAGCACAGGATTATTTAATTTTTTAAATTTAGGATTGATCTTAATGAGAATATCTTTCATCCCATCATAATCATTCAGTAAATCTGAAACTTTTGTCTCTAATGTAATCTCTTTCATATCTCTTTCCTCATTTTTAATTTTAGACTATATAAATCTCTCATCAGAACGCATACTACTTACCTCATCAGCGCTTGCCTGCATCCAGCCACTCTTCACCGTACCCTCAACCCTGTCAAAATTTTCAATATAGGGCTTAATGTCTAAAAGGGGTGTTCCATCAACAATATCAACACCCTTAATTGTGACAATATTATCAACAACATCCACAATCTCAACAACTGAAAGCCCTATGGAATTTGGATGCATAG
>NZ_JALUKE010000170.1 GCF_027056685.1 Sulfurimonas sp. | reverse complement strand
TGGCACTTAAAGAAGCAAGAAACAGCGGTATAAACAAAATCAAATATTACTCTGATGATTTGAAAATTTTAAAAAAGATAGAAAATACTAACAAATGGGTGCCAATAATTCAAGAGCAGATTGAAAACGCGTCTTTTTTAGTTTACTATCAACCAATATATAATCTTAGAACCTATACAATAGATAAGTATGAGACGCTTATACGAATAGAACATAAGGGTCAAATCTACTCACCAGGATTATTTATTCAAGCAGCTTATGATGCTGGATTTATGTATGAAATATTTAAGTTTATGTTCATCAATGCATGTAAAAAAATAAGTAAGGAAAATGTAAAGTTGAGTGTAAATATTGGAACGCAAGAACTTGAAAGAGATGAATTACATGATTTTATAAAGGTCAATATAGAGAAGTACGGTGTAGATACAAATAAACTTTCACTTGAAATTCTTGAGTATAACTCTGTTGCAAAGAATAACCGTATTCATGAGAATATTCTTAAAATTTATAAGCTGGGCATAGAAATTATAATAGATGATTTTGGTGTAAACTGTTCTAATTTTGCTCAACTGCAAAATTTGCCTATAAGCATTATAAAAATAGATGGTTCATTTATTGAAAATATAGCCAGTTCAAAAGAGAGTCAAATAATTGTCAAAACAATACAGACTTACGCAAGAGAGAAAAATATAAAACTTGTAGCAGAATATGTTGCCAACAAAGAAGCTCTTAGCAAGATTATGGAGTTAAATATTGAGTATGGGCAGGGAAACTATCTTGGAGCAGCACAAGAGCAGATAGATGAGTTCACTTTATAGCAGCTAATCTGGACATTTTTCTTTTTGAAAAAGCATTTTAACTATAGATTCATTGACAAGGACTTTGCTAAGCTTTTCCATATAAGAGTCTAAGTTGCCCTGTTTGCTTGTTGTAGTGTTGTAGTGCTTTAGGTTTATGTTTTGGAGTAGTTTTTTTGCACCATCTAAAAGGGTTATGGAACCTACCTCTTTTATATTTTTTTGATTTGCTATAAGGTGAGCGAAGTTACTTATTATGAGAAGAGAAGAGATCTTGTCATTATGTGCAAAAAAGGCTAAAGGCATATCACACCCCATCTCGTCAAAACTAGCAAAATCATCAGCTCTAATATCGTTAAACTCTGTTTTAAAATTGAGTAGATTATGGAATACTTCAGGCTTTAAACGCAGTGAAAAAAACATTCCCGCAAACTCTTCATGGTACTGTGCATATATAAAGAAATTATTTGGATTTAGAGACCACTCTTTTATGGTTTGGAGTGAAAGGTTGTAGACATTGTTGGTAAGGCTTAAAATGGTGGAGTATGGCATTGCTAAAGCTTTGTCAATATCTTTTGCTTGATGTATATGAGTAATCGAAGCATATTTTATATTAAAAAATGATGTTGGAGCATTTAATATATGTTCTTTTGATGTTCCAAGTAGATTTTTTACACCGATTTTACAAAGTTTCTCTTCTATAGCTTGAGGTTCATCTTCTCCAAAACATGAGAGTATAAGTCCACTTTGTGTTTGAAAAAATTTCAGTATTTGAATCTGTTTATCAACATTTGGTTTAGTCGTACTTCTCTCCCAACGACTTAGAGTACCAATATCTAAACCTTCAAACAAATCATCAAAAGCATAGAGCTTTTGAACCAATTCCTCTTGTGTAAAATTATAATTTTCACGACATGTTTTTAAATAAATACCAAAGAGCACAGGAACCTCACTAAAGGAGTAACTTAAAATTCTTCAGCGTATAGAGTTTCAGGTTTTCGCCTTTTAGTTTTTTAAGCTCACTTGAAAAGCCTTTTTTTGCTACGATGATAAAGATGTCTACATTTATGTTTGCTTCTTTGCAGAGTTCTTGGAGTCTGGAAAGTTCACTTTTCTTGACTTTTGCATTTGTGTATTTCGTGATGCCTACTATGGTCTTGCCAGATTTTGTTTTGCCATAGATGTCAAACGCAGCGCTTTTATCCCAGTATTCAGAGATCTCTTCTATTTTATCTTCATCTTGAAAAGCTTTTTTGAGAAGCTCATGCGAGAGTTGTGTGAAGATGAGGTTCGTAAATTCTGCTTCACGGTTCTCCCAACGCTTTTTTACTTCTGTGTAATTTTTGTCACGAATGCCTTTAAAAAGCGGAGAGACAAAGGCAAACCAAAAGCGCAAAAATGGAGTAGTAAAGTAGAGTTTATTGTCGAGCTGTTCATTCTCAGCCCATGATGTAAACTCTTTTTTGGGTTTTTCCACGTAGATAATGCCACGCTCAACAAGCTCCTCAACAGCCTTGTCCCCCACCTCTTTGTCAAGCTTTGCCCGTTTGTAGCTTGAGTGTGTTTTACCATCACCCATAGCGATGGCACTTAAAAGAGAGTGGTAGAGTGGAGCACCGGATGTGATGTCATTGACATCATTGCGGATGTAAGAGTAGTCATCAAGAATGAGTCTTTCAATAAGCTCATAAGAGGGCTTAGAAGTGTCTATGTCACCCCAGCCGACACCACCGAAGATGGCGAACTTTTCAACAGCATCTTCGAGTGTTTTTGGCGTATGCTCTTTGTAAAATATTTGAAACTGTTTTGCAAG
>NZ_JALUKE010000169.1 GCF_027056685.1 Sulfurimonas sp. | reverse complement strand
ATATTACAAAGATTAAAAAGATTGTTTTTTTTAAAGAGTGAGGGGAACACAAGGTTACCAAAGGGTCTATATATTGGGTAATAAGCTTGTCTCACTCTTTGAAATTATACCATTTTTTTAATTGATATTTAGTTATAATTTTGTTGCTACAAATTGTGGGAACTTCTTTTGCGATAGGGTGCATTTAGGGAAAGAGGCGTGAGGGTAATCCTCTGAAGGAGTCCTCACAATGTATTTGATACTTGCATTAGTGGTTTTAATGGTACTCGCAATACCGTTACATTAAAAAGAGAGCCTCGGCTCTCTTCCACTAATGTAATTGTAGCATATTATGCACAAAATTTATCTAACGAATGCCTATGAATATAATTTGTTGCTTGAAATATAGTATCACATATAAATACAATTTCATCCTCTGAATTGCTATTAAGAAACTTAGTAACTTCTAAGCCATAATAATTTATAAAAATTTGAACTTTTTCAGTTCTTAGTGCACCATCGTCATTTTTTGCTATTGCATACCCATATTTAATAAATTGCTTTACTCTCTCTAATGGATTATAAGGCATTAAAACGGCTTTTTTTGTTACAAGGCTACACAAGTATATATAATTGTCTTTTTGCTCTTTTAATTCTATTTCTGTGACTGATATAACACTGTTTGGATTGATTTTTTCTAATTTTTTCATTTTATGCCTTTTTTATTGTAATTCTTCTAAAACTTCTTTTAGAGATATATTATATTCCTGAACTGTTGCACTTCCATTGTCTGTAAAAAACTTTTTAGTAACTTGTAATGATGTTAGAACACAAGAAATGTCATCATCAATGGTTGTAAATCTGATTATTTCTCCTATTCTTAAATCAGCTTGTAAACTTTTTAAAGAGTCTAAAGGTTGCAGCACTAAAACACCGTTTAGCTTTATATCTCTTTTTATTACTGGTTGTCCTTGTAACCTCTCAATTCCATTGGAACTATCAATGCTCTTGAAATTAGCAGTAATAGTATCTGTGATTTTTTTATACTCATTTTTATTCATATAAAAGGTAAAATCATTTAATTTACCCATATTCATACCTTGTACTAAATTATCCATTTATTCCCCTTTTTTAGTCATATAATGCTCTGTAGCGACTAATCTATCTTTATCAACTTGATGCCCTAAAATATCCGATTTATAATCTATTTCTTCTCTATCTGTTCCATCTTTTAAACCATATTCACGGTATGCTAAATCTGCATATATTTCTCTATAATCGTGATAAGTATATTTTAGTCCTGTAAGGTTCTTTAACGATCGATTGAAAATATGATTGTATTTGCTGTTCACTTGTTGATTATTCATACCTTTAGTGTCAATATCTTTTCTTATTTGAGTTAGTAATTCATTTAAGAACTCAATATCATCATCAAGTGTAACGGCTGGAATTTCAATTTCATCACTTCCTTTTTTAGCTATACCCTTGAAATACCATTTATTCCCTTTCTTTACTAGAGAGAGAGTTTTTAAAATTTCTGTAATTCTACGACCTGTAACTAATGCTAAATAAGCAGTAAAAATATACGCTCTAGCTCTTTTTACTGTTTGCTGTTTTGCTATTGGTAAACCTGCTTTTTTCCATTCTTCAATGGTTGCATTTTCTCCAAGTTTTAAAGCTGTTTTGCATTGTTCTTTTAGAGTTGATATAAGGTTTTTAATTTCATCTAAAGAAAATGTGTCTTTATCTTTTAATTTGTCTATAACTTTTTTAGTATCTGCTTTTGTTATTCTCTCATAAACATCTTGAGGCATTGAAAATAACTCAAGGCTATAATCTTGAAATTGATTATTTACCTCTTTTATAATATTTCTCATATCTGCATAATATCTGGCTACAGTCTTAATTTTTCTTCCACCCATCCAACAATAAGGGATAAATTTAGAAATAACTTTTGCAGTATCTCTTTTGTCCTCACACATACTAAGCTCTTTTTTAAATAGTGTTTTTACTTCATCTGCACTCTCAACATTGTAAAATATTTTAATCATATCTTTTAGTGAGGTTTCATCTTGAGGCATATTCTCTTTAATAGACTTCTCTATATCTTGCTTGAGAGCCGTTGATACATCCTCTGCAACATCATCACTACTAATATCAATATATTGAGCCTCTTGAGCTTCTTTAATGCCTTTAACCTCATCCATAAGCTGTTTAATCA
Organism: Sulfurimonas sp.; assembly: GCF_027056685.1. Classification (GTDB taxonomy): domain Bacteria; phylum Campylobacterota; class Campylobacteria; order Campylobacterales; family Sulfurimonadaceae; genus Sulfurimonas. The sequence goes on along the minus strand of NZ_JALUKE010000169.1, from coordinate 413 downwards.
TATTGATTAACTCTGTATTGTCAGGTGTAGAACAATTTGTTTTTTTAGGCTCTTTATATTCGAGCCAAACTTTTTCTTTTGCAGATATTAGATTGAAAGTTTTATTTTCATTATCTAAAATTTGCCCACTTTTTTCATCCATATAAATGTATCTACCATCTTCCCAACCCTTAGCAGAAAGTTTAACACCATTTGCGAGTTTTGCCATTGCACTATTTTTAGTCATCATATAACCCTTATTTAGATTTTGCTTTTAAAATTATATAGAGTTTTAGATTAAATAACCCTTATATGATATAAATATGAAATAAAATAACCTTATTCACATTTTTATAGTGAATAAAAATAATCTATTTTTCCAAACTATTCACATACTAACCGTTATAGTGTGAATAACTCAGTAGAACTAACAG
>NZ_JALUKE010000168.1 GCF_027056685.1 Sulfurimonas sp. | reverse complement strand
ATAGTATATAGAAATTATTAAAACATTTTTTTTCATTTTTCTACCGCTTTACATCTGTTAAAATTTTTACAAGATTAGCTAACACTTTCTCTTTACTAAACTCACTTTTTACAAAATTTATGGCTTCTGTATTTATTTGTAATCTTAAATCATCAAAAAGTCTCTTCTTCTGCGAAATTTTCTCTGCCAATTCAGTAGCACTTTCAAAATAAATAGTATATGGAAATTTATAATTTCTAAAAACATATCTACCCAAAGAGAGTGCTTCAATAACAGAAAAAGCAATTCCATCATGAGAAGCATTTCTAATATAGCAAACACTTTTTTGTAACTCTTTATACATATCGACCCAACCAAGCAGTGTTATATTTTTTGGTAATGCTACATTATATGCATCAATTCCAGCTACTTTAAACTCTATATCTTTTAATTTATTTGCGACCTCTATTAAAGTGTCTAAGCCATAAAACTCTTCTTTGCCCTTGCCCAAGTAAGTTAAAATCGAAAAACTCTTTGGAAGTTCAAATGTATCACTATTTTCAATTATACAATAAGTTTGTATTTTTGCATGAATACTAATCTCTTTTAACTCTTCTGCTATCCAGTCAACTTCACAAAGAAATATACTCCTTTTTAACAGTTGCTGATTTATATTTCCTCTTTTGTAATCTTCAACCGCACCCAAAACATCACTACCAATAAAATGTTGCACAATTTTCTTATTGAGTTTTAATGCTAAATTCAATGCTCCACCACCACTGACTGTAGCACTCAAACTATAGACAACATCAATTTTCAAGATATTAAAAATAAATTTTATTTTATCAAACACTTTTGCATTTGTGTCATAGAAGATATAACTATTTTTTGTATCATATTGAGCTAATTGCTTTGTCAAAATCGGTCCAAAATGATTATTACCAATTATTGCTACATTCATAATGAAGCCTGTAGAATTCTTTTAAACCACCATAAAGTATAAATATAAAAGGAACACATAAAAAGAGAGATGCTACAAAGAAGAGTTGTAAAATCATAGTGAAATATATTTCCAACGAACAGTATCAGCAACATTCCGATATTAACAATAAGATTCAAATAAAAAAACTTCTTTTGCTTTTCCAATATAATGGGAATATGACTAATTGGTGATATTAAAAAATTCATAAACAGATAGGGAATAAGTAACTGACTATATTCTCCTGCCACTCTCCACTTCTCACCAAATACAAACGCAAATAACTCCGGTGCTATGAAAAAAAGCAATACAAAAAAGGGAACTGCAATCAAAAAAAGTTTCACAACAACACTTTTAGCATAAGAGTAAAGGTCCTCACCATTGTTGTGCAAAGTTGTAAATTTTTTATACAAAACCTGTCCTAATGCTGAGCCTATAATTCCAACAGGCACTTGTAGAGCTCGCAAAGAGAGTGCATAAAATCCTAATACAGTAGTTCCAAAAAAAGTTGAAATTAGCATTACAGAACCGCTTGAGCGTAAAATATCACTAAAGGCATGCAAGGAGTTTACTAAAGGAAAGTCTTTATATTTTTTCATCTGTGTTATCATACTTTTTTTATTTATCTCTTTTAAACACTCTTTATCATTTTTTACAAACTTATCTACCAGTACAAACGCAGCAACTGCACGACCTAAAATATTTCCAAGAATCAGCCCTCCATTTATAGAAAAATATCCCAAAAGAGGCTGCATTGACCCAATAGCAAAGCTTTGAGCAATTTGAGAACTTGACATAGCTTTAAAGTACTCCTTTCGGTTTGACCAATAGTTAAAAGTTTGTATAAGACCTGCAAAAAGGAGAGAAATAGGAACAAGAAAAATCAAATTTCCTACAGATTGAGCATTAAAAAGTTGTAAAATTTCATCTTTAAACAGGAGCATAATAAGTGTTGTCAATACTACCAAAGAAACTGTGATTAAAAGTGCAAGTGCCAATATATTGATAGCCTCTTCATCACTTCTAGGCAAAACTATTGCCATCTCATATCTTGCCGTAATCACAATTGAAATAAATCCGACAATAGCTAAATACAGAGCGAAAACTCCAAAATATTCAGGAGTATAAATCCTCGTCAATATTGGACTTATTGCAATAGGAATTGCTTGCGCTATAGTCGTTCCAGTCATTAGAGTTAAGACATTTTTGCTAAATTCTGACTTTGGTTTTAATTTATTGAGCATTTCTAACTCTCAAAAAAATTGGAAATCTAGGTTTTCCATACTTTGTCATCTCTTTATATTTAAAAGTAATTATATCCCCTATTTTTGGAGGATTACTCCTCTGTGCATCACTAAATCCTGAGCCTATTTTAAAGAGGGTTTCGTTTGGAAGTTTGCACTCTACAGAGCCCATTTTATCACTATATTTACCTTTGCCTTTAAGAATTTTCACCACTTCGCACTCTGTATCGTAAAAACTTTTTACCTTCAGTGCTTTTGAGGTTCTTTTGTTTATATACGCTGCGTTTGGATCACGCACCACAACACCTTCCCCACCTAATTTTTCAACACTTTTTAAAAACTTTTGCAAATCTTCTTTACTTTTGACATATTTTTGGGGAATTATGCGTATATTTTTGCCCTCATAAGGCTTCACTTTTGCAAGACGCTCA
>NZ_JALUKE010000167.1 GCF_027056685.1 Sulfurimonas sp. | reverse complement strand
TTGTTTCTAAACGCGGCATATTCTTACCTCTTCCTTTGGCGAGTTCTTTGCCACCATTGGCTGCTGCACGAAAGGCTAAACGGAGTATAAAAAGACCGATGAGTGCTGAGAGTAGATGAAAGAGTGGAGAGTGGAAAAGGAGGTTGTTTTTGTCAATGCTATAGGCATATAAAGCACCTCCTATTATCATAAAAAGCCATAAAACTATTCGGATGACTACAGAGGGAGTGGTATTGATTTTCATAAATTTTCCTTATGCGATAAAATGCCAAAGTAACTTAAATGCTAAGAGATAGAGTAACCCTGCCATAACTTTTTTAATATGGCTTTGTTTGAGTTTGAAGTGCATCATATAGTTTCCGATGTAGCCACCAACTATGGCTGAGAGAGCAATAACAAGAAGCATCACCCAATCAAGAGGAACATAAGTTGCATAGGTGAAAAATGAACCAAGTGCAGAGAATGGAACGACAAAACTTACAGCAACTGCTACTTTTTTAGGCTCGTACCCTATAAGTAACAAAAGAGGTATAAGTATGTTTCCTCCTCCTACTCCTAAAAGTCCAGATAAAAACCCTATGCTACTGCCTACTATAAAAAGTATATATATTGATTCTGCATTAAAAAGAGCTTTTTTCTTTCCAAACATCATCATAGTTGCAGAGTAAAAAAGCATAAGCATAAAGAGAAATTTTACAATTTTTTCATCTATAAAACTACTGGCATACGCACCAAGTGGTGCAAAAATAAGCATTGCAAGAGCAAGAGGAAATACAAACTTGTAATCAACTACTTTTCTTTTGATGTTCATAATGCTTGAAGTTATAGTTGTGGAAGCTCCAGCAAAAAGACCAACTGCCTTGGCAACATTGAAATCAAATCCTAAAAAACTGAGAATAGGAATAAGAGCTATTCCTGCTCCTGCTCCGCCCATAGAAAATATGACAGAGAGAACAAATGTTATAAGTGAGTAGAGTAGATAATCATGCATTTATGATTACTATTTTATAGTTGGGGGTGTAATGTTTTTACCAAGAAGGGCATAGCTTTTTCCAACTCGTGCAAGAGGTGCATAATCAAGCGTGATTTTCTCTTTATCGCTAATAATTTCATCATCAATAAATTGCGCTTTAATTTCAACAACCAAAGGAATGGTTTTTGAGCCTTTAAGGTCTATTTCCTGATAAAATTCACAAAAAAATGCACTCGGTATACCTGCAACCATAGGAGGAAACCCCTCTACAATCTCTTTTGTTTCAATGTTAAACGCAGCGGCTTCACTCTCATTTGAAGCAAGCTCTTTTGAGCTAAAATGCATCGCTTCAAGATGTGCTTCATCAACCATACAAATGGTGCATTTTTTTGTTTCACGCAGGTTTTTAAGTGTGTCTTTTTGGCTTCCATCACTTTTATGCCCAATGCTTACCATCATAGTGGCAGGTTCAGAACTTAACCCCATAAAGTAGCTAAAAGGTGCAATGTTAAGAAGCCCCTCTTCATTTTGAGTGACTATCCAGGCAATCGGTCTTGGAATAATGGTTTGTGCCATAAGTTGGTACTTTTGTGTGAGTTCTTTGTTCGCATAATCAACGAGCATCTTAAAGACCTACTATATGTTTTATGTTATCTAGCATGCCATGTTTTTCTTCATGAGCAGTTTCATCTTTTGCTTCATCTGTAGTTTTCTTTCCTGTGTAGGCATCCTGTGGCATAACATTCTCAGGAGTTCCATCGACATTAACAACTTGAAGTTCTGGGTGAATAAGCTCACGCAGCTTTTTTTGCACAACCATTTTTGTAGTCATTAAACTCATAGAACAACCACCACAAGCACCTGTAAGAGTGATGTACACAACACCATCTTTTGCACCTAAAAGGTCAATTCCTCCGCCATGAGAATTTACATATTCACTCACTTTTGGAATGTAATTCTCTACAGCATCATAAATATCTTCATCTAAAAATTGCATAATCTACCCTCTAATTAATATAAAAAATTATATTCTTTTATATTTAAAATAAGTTTAGTTTATTTGGCTAAATATATGCTAAAGTTTAAAACCTTCTATTGCACTTTTTAGAACTGCTACATGCTCTTCGATGGAGTCAACATTTTCATCTATTTGTGAAAGATCATCTACAAGTTTTTCTCCATCTTGGTTTGAACGCTCGATGTCTGAAACCATAGTGAAGGTTGCATCTTTAATGACAGAAATAGTCGCTGTAATCTCAGAAGTTGCATGCTGGCTTCTCTCCGCAAGCTTTCTTACTTCATCGGCAACTACAGCAAAACCACGACCATGCTCACCTGCGCGCGCTGCTTCTATGGCTGCGTTTAGCGCAAGCAGATTTGTCTGGTCTGCGATGTCTTTAATGAGTCCGACCATATTTTCAATCTCATTTGTTGAAGATTCTAATGATTTTGCTTTTTCTACGAGTTCGGCTTGTGCAGCTTGGAACTCTCCACTTGCCCACTCAACAGAGCTCTTGACAACTTCTTTTGTTTTTGCAGAGTCTTCATCGACCTCATTTGCTGAGGTTTGCGTTTGGCTTACGATACTTTGAAGCGTTGTAATGATGGAATTAATAGGATCTTCAAGTGTTTTGAGTTCAGAACTTTCATCAAGATGCATAAGGTCTGAAATATCTCTATCGCGTAATCTTGCAAGTCTTTTAATAATAGGTGCAGTCTGCTCTTGTAAAAACTCTGTTCTATCAAGTTTGCCGTTCATAAAAACAGGAATTACATACACAAATACAGGAATGATTTTTCCATTTTTATCTTCGACATTTGCATTGCCATATCCAGCTTTTTTCTCTTTCATATCGTATTGTCCAACAATTTTACAAACCTGACACTCACTAGGATTACTTGGCCAGAGTACTTTTCCTGCACCGCTGACATCTCTTAAATCATTGTCATTCCATTTCACAAGATTTTTAAAGTCATCATTCCACTCTACAAATTTTCTATCAGGTAAAACGGCAAACATTCCGACAGGATAAGTGCGTTTAAACTCTTCCCAGTAGAACATCTCTCTGTTTTTAATGGCGAAAAGTGTTTTGATTTTTTCTTCTACATCTGTAGAATTAAGTACTTTTTTTTCATTTTCAAAGACGACTATCTTTTTGTCATTTAAGACTGATATAATCTCTTTATCTAAAAATCCAAAATCGTACTCTACTTTATTACTTGAAAAAAAACCCATAATTATCTCCACTTCTCTATTTAAAATTTATAAGCAATAATATCACAAATTATCTTTACTAGAGAAAAAAGTTCGTATCTTTAGCTCATTTTGGATATAATCGCGTAATTTTATAAAAGAGAAAACTACATGGATATTAGAGAAGAATTTCTGAAATTTTTTGAATCAAAAAATCATACAAGGGTAGCTTCAGCTCCACTTGTTCCAGATGATGCAACACTACTTTTTAACAATGCGGGCATGGTTCCCTTTAAGTCAATTTTTACAGGAGAGATTCCAGCTCCTAAAAATCCTCGTGCGACTTCATGTCAAACCTGTATTCGCGCAGGAGGGAAGCATAATGACCTTGAAAATGTAGGACATACTGCACGCCATCACACTTTCTTTGAAATGCTTGGAAACTTTAGTTTTCGTGACTATTTTAAAGAGGATGCCATAGCGTATGCGTGGGAGTTTATTACCGAAGTTTTACATCTCGATGAGCGTAAGCTTTGGGTGACCATTCATGAGAGTGATGATGAAGCTGAAATGTTTTGGAAAAAGCATATTGCAGCCGATAGAATTATGCGTCTGGGCGATAAAGATAACTTTTGGGCAATGGGCGATACTGGACCATGCGGACCATGTTCTGAGATTTTTTATGATCAGGGCGCAGAGCATTTTAGTGGTCCTGAAGATTATATGGGTGGAGAGGGTGATAGATTTTTAGAAATCTGGAACCTTGTTTTTATGCAGTATGAGGTGAAAGTAAAAGGTGGTGAACGCATCCCTCTTGCGAAACCTTCCATAGATACAGGAATGGGCTTAGAGAGAGTTGTTGCCATTAAAGAGGGCGCACTCTCAAACTATGGTTCATCTCTGTTTATGCCAATCATCCGTAAAGTCGAAGATATGGTGGGCAGAGAGTATGTTTATGCAACTGGTGCATCCTACCGTGTTATAGCCGACCATATACGAACAGCTGTTTTTCTTCTTTCTCAAGGGACGAACTTCTCCAATGAGGGACGAGGCTATGTTCTTCGTAGAATCCTTCGCCGTGCTGTGCGTCATGGTTATTTACTAGGGCTTCGTAAGCCTTTTATGTATAAGCTTGTTGATACACTAACAGATATTATGGGTGGCGAGTATGCTTACCTTATTGAAAAAGCTGATGTTGTAAAAGAGCAAATAGAGCTTGAAGAGGCTCGTTTTTTCAAAACTATTGAGTCTGGGATTGCTCTTTTTAATATGGAACTTCAAAATACAAAAGAGATTTTTTCAGGAGAGGTTGCGTTTAAACTTTACGATACTTATGGTTTTCCTCTCGATTTGACTGAAGATATGTTAAAAGAGAAAAATCTTGGGCTTGATAGTGCAAAATTTGAAGCACTGATGCTTGAGCAAAAAACACGAGCAAAAGCTGCTTGGAAAGGTAGTGGCGATGATGCAGTACAGGGTGACTTCAAAGAGCTACTTGAAGCCTTTGGCACAAATGAATTTGTAGGCTATGAGACAACACAGCATGCTGCAAAGGTATTGGCGCTTTTAGATGAAAACTACAAAAAAGTAGATGCGCTAGATATTGGAGAAAATGGCTGGGTTATGCTTGATAAAACTCCTTTTTATGCACAAAGTGGTGGACAGTGTGGTGATATTGGTGAATTGCAGTGTCGTGCAAAAGTGCTTGATACAAGAAAATTCTTTGAGATGAACCTTTCTAAAATTGCTGTAACTTCAAGCATAAAAGTAGGCATAAATGTAGATGCTATTGTCGATATTTCTCGTAATGAGATTACAAAACATCACTCTGCTACACACCTTCTTCATGCTGTTTTATTTGATGAGCTTGGAGAGCATATTTCTCAAGCGGGCTCACTTGTAGAGGCTACAAGATTGCGTTTTGATTTTTCTCATCCAAAAGCTTTAAGTGAAGCAGAACTTAGCGAAATTGAGAAACGGGTAAATGTAGAGATTATGCGTGCCATTCCTGCACAAACAGAGGTCTTGCCAATAGAAGAGGCAAAAAAATCTGGTGCAAAAAGTCAATTTGGCGAGAAGTATGGTGATGAGGTGCGTGTTGTAAAATTTGCAGATACTTCAGTAGAGTTTTGTGGTGGTGTGCATGTGGAAAATACGGCAAATATTGGAAGCTTTATTATTACAAAAGAGAGTGGAGTAAGTGCTGGTGTGCGAAGAATAGAAGCAGTATGTGGAAACGCAGCTTATAACTATTTTGTAGCACAAAGAGCACTGCTGCATCAGGCACAAAATGAAGTGAAAAATCTCGATGTTTTAGCAGGTATTCATAGACTCAAATCAGGTATAAATGAGCTTAAAACTGAACTTAAAGAGGCACAGGAGTCTGCAAAAGTTGAGATAAAAGCAGATGATGTTAATGGTGTGGCAGTAGTTGTTGAAGAGTTTCCAAATGGCGACATCAAAGAGAAGATAGATGAACTTAAAAACCAAAATGAGAAACTTTGTGCTATGCTTTTTCAAGTCAAGGGAGATAAAGTTCTCATCGCTGCTGGTGTGAAAGGGTGTGGTGCAAAAGCAGGTGATTGGATTAAAAAAATTGCTCCTATTTTAGGCGGCGGCGGTGGTGGTCGCCCTGACTTTGCTCAAGCTGGAGGAAAAGATGCTTCAAAACTTCCAGAGGCAAAAGAGGCAGCACTTGCGTTTATAAAAGAGGTTCTTATATAATGAAAGCGTTTTTAATAGAACTTTTTGCAGATTATAGAACGCAGATTGTATTTTTACATGTTGTGAGTGCTGTTGTTTGGGTTGGTGGTATGATTGCTATGAAATTTGCTGCGCATCCTGCATTTATGAGCATAGAGTCTCCTCTTCATAGATTAGAGAGAATTTCACAAGCACTCAAGCGTCTTTTTATTATTGTTTCTCCTTTTGTGATTATTCTTATTATTACGGCTGTAATTATGTCTGTTGGACTTGGTTTTCGTGCGGCTGCAGTTGATGCAAATGGGAATGTTATTGATGCTTATGCTATGCATATCTATAATCTTGTGCATGTAAAAGAGGTTATCTGGATGATTATGTCAGCAAACTTAGCACTTATGATTCTTTTACGCAACAAAGCCCAAAAATTACTCGATAAGGGTGATAGTGCAGGTGCGAAAAAAAGTCTTGGGCTTATTGGTAACTATATGGTACCTCTTAACATTATATTAGGCTTAGTTGCAATTTATTTGGGAGTGACACTTAGAAATGCCTATTAGATTATGTTCTTCATCACAAACACGAGCGCTATTGTTAAACGCAGCGGGTATTGATTTTATTCAAGAGAGTGTTGATTTTGATGAAGAGAACATTGTTGCACATAGTCCAAAAAACTTTGTTTATCAGGCAACGCTTGGTAAGTATGAGGCAAATCTTAAAGCTTTTGGATACGAAGAGTATCCACTGTTGGTTGCAGATACTGTTGTGACTTCACAAGGTCACATTCTTCGAAAAGCAAAATGCAAAGATGATGCTCGTAATATTTTAATGACACAAAGCGGAAATATTACGAGTATTATTACCTGTATGATTTACCAATCTAAGCAAAAAAAGATTATTGACATCTCCCAGACTGATTATATTTTTGAGGATTTTAATCAAGAAGATTTGGAGCAATATTTAGAGAGTGGCGAATGGCGAGGAAAAGCTGGAGCCTGTATGGTGGAGGGTTTTTGTAAAAGCTACATCAAAGAGGTAAAAGGCTTTGAGAGTACAGCTATGGGACTTTGTGTTGAGGTTTTAAAGAGTTTTAAATGATAAAAAATAGCCGTATTTATATCTCTACTCTTGCATTTGTAGTTCTTGTGTTACTTGTAATTTTCTCTTATTTATATTTTTTAAAATCTACAAAAGAAGATTTCATTTATAATAATTATGAGAAACAAGCGCTCACCTTAAGAGGCAGTTTGCAAAGTATGATTGAAGCAAAGCAAAAATCAACTTTAGGATTGGCAATCACACTTGCTACGCATGACAAAGAACTTGTAAAATATATAAACAAAAGAGAAATTCCTGCCTCGTATTACGATGATTTAATAACTCAGTATTCTAAGAACACATTTTATAAAAATATTTGGATTCAGGTTGTTGACTCAAAAGGGATTTCACTCTATAGAAGTTGGAGTAAGATTCACGGAGATAATTTAAGTCAAATTAGAGTAGACATTAAAAATGCACTTAAAATCAAAAAATCACAAATGTCAATTAGTACAGGAACATTTGATATATCCCTTAAGTCTATTGCCCCAATATTTTCAGATGGTAGATTTATAGGCTTAGTAGAAGTTATATCACATTTTAACTCTATTACAAAGGTTTTGGCACAAAAAGGTGTAGAGTCTATAGTGCTAGCAGATGAGCATTTTAAAAAACAACTCAAACACCCATGGAATAAAATATTTATAGGTGATTATTATGTTTCAAACAAGACGGCAGACAAAAAACTTATTGAGTATCTCTCAAGACATAACATCCAAGATTATTTTAATAACTCTTATAAAATAGAGAACGGTTATCTTATTACCTCTTATCTTATAAGAGATAATAACAATCCTGTTGGCGCGTATATTATGTTTGAAAAACTCAAAGATATAAGTTCTGAGAACATAGATGATTTCATTTTAAAATGGTTGATTTTTGGTTTTATCGTTGTTACATTTATTGCTATTGTTGGAAATATTGGCATATACTATGTACTCCAAAGACAAAAAAAATATTACAAAAGTATTATAAATACCTCTGAAAATATGGTTATCACAAATGATAAAGAGAGTATGACAGATGTAAATAATGCATTTTTTCACTATTTTAAAAAGTATAAAACCTTGAGAAGTTTTCTTCAAGAGAACTCTTGTATATGTGAGTTTTTTGTTCAAGAAGATGGTTATATACAAAAAGAGATGAATGGCGTGAATTGGGTAGATTATCTTTTACAACATCAAGGCGAAGATAATAAGATTAAGATGGATATTGATGGAGAGATTTTTTATTTTCTCGCTTCAGCTTCCGTTATATCTCAAAAACCTCTGCAAAATGCGATTATTTTAGCTGATATTACTGAACAGGAAATTTATAAACATGAACTCGAAGAGAGAAGTGTAACAGACCCTTTGACTGGAGTAAAAAATAGACGCTTTTATGAATCACGAATACAGTATGAAATTTCCCGTGCATCTAGGTATGAAATTCCTCTTTCCATCATTATGTTTGACATAGATCATTTTAAACAGGTAAATGATATTCATGGACATGATATAGGTGATAAGGTTTTAATAGAATACGCGGAGCTAATTTCAGAAATACTAAGAGATACTGATACCCTCTGCAGAATTGGTGGAGAAGAGTTTGTTGTTATTGC
>NZ_JALUKE010000166.1 GCF_027056685.1 Sulfurimonas sp. | reverse complement strand
ATAAGTAGGACTTTTCATAATCTCTTTTACAAGCTCAAGTGATTTTGGATCTTCATCTTCTAATTTTGGATGCTCCCATGGAAGCTCTGTTTCTCTTTTATTTTTTTTCATCTATAGTGCCTCTTCGCCATATCGTTTTTTATAGTATTTAATAACACCCATTTTTACTACATCATTAAAGACAAACCATGTTGTTACATAGCCCCATAAAAAGAGTGCCCATTGCCAGTTAATGCGAGGAATAAGACCAAAACTGTAAAGACCTATAGCAGTTCCAAGAAGTGCAGTAAAGAGTGAAGCCGTTACAAGTGGCCATGATGGGTATGGTTTTTTAAAGAACCAATCTGCTATACGAGTATTAAAAATTGTATAGTGTCCTGCGATAATAAGTTTTACAAAGAAAAGTGTCTGTACAAATCCAAGAAAAGATTTGTCATCTTTCATATTGACCCATGATGGTATTTCTGGTAAAAACATTGCAGAATCAGGATGTGATTTTAAGTAAATCATAACTATATAAAAAATAGTAAAAGAACTTAGCACCCCAGCAACACCAAGCCATGTGGAGAGTACAAATACACTTTTCATATTCCAGCGTACAGGCTTTGATTCCACTTTTGTATTGTCATAGGCAATTGTCATAATAGGGATGTCGTTGAGTAGTGCTAAAAGAATAATCATAATAGCAGTAATAGGATAAAAGTCAAAAACGACAATAGAGAGTGTCATAAATATTAAAATACGAACACTTTCTGCAATTCTATAGACCACATAACTTTTCATTCTCTCAAACACTATACGAGCTTGCTCTATGGCATCGACAATAACGCGAAGACCCGGAGCCATCAGTACTATGTCAGCTGCCGCGCGTGCTGCATCAGTTGCACCACTTACTGCAATACCACAGTCCGCTTTTTTTAGTGCAGGTGCATCATTTACACCATCACCCGTCATACCGACAATATGATTTGCTTTTTGGAGTTTATCTACTATAAAGTATTTGTCTTCTGGAAATACCTGTGCAAATCCATTTGCTTTTTCTATGATTTGTACTATTTCAGACTCATGTTGTTTGACGCTTCCCGCAGGAAGAGGCTGTGAATTTAGCTCTTTTTGTACATTATTTACAATTGCCGTTACTTCTTTATTGAGAGTCTCTTCATCAATGCCAGTTTGCACTGTTTTTAAGATAGAACGAGAGATAAGTTCTGAGAGAAAAACATACTCTTGCGTACTTTGCCCTTTGAGCTCTTTAATGTCTTCTATATCTTGACCTATCTCTAAGATGCCAGAAATGTATTTTGCCACGGCGATATTATCACCCGTAACCATCTTGACCGCAACACCTTTCGCATTTGATTCAGCTATTGCTTGTTTTGAGTCTTCACGAGGGGGGTCAAAGAGAGGAACGAGTCCTACAAAATGGTACTTGTCCTCATCTTCTTTTTTATATCCGACACCTAATGCTCTAAAACCTTTTTGTGCAAAAGCATCTACCTCTTTGTATGCCTCTTTTTTATCAAACTCCTTTTCATCACAGAGTTCAATAATAACTTGAGGAGCACCTTTGGTATAAATCATATTGTCAGTAAAAATACCTTCAGTTTTCTTACTTACAGGATCAAAAGGTACAAATTTTTTCATCTTTTTCGCTATAAGTTTGCTACTAAGTTTGTGTGCATCCAAATAATCAAATATAGGTTTTTCTATTGGGTCTTCATTCTCTTTTTTACTTGCAAACGCAGCATATAAAAGAAGCTGATCTTCAGTATAATTGCTAGAGAGATAAGGGTCGGCGAGACTCATTTTATTTTGAGTGAGCGTTCCTGTTTTGTCTGAACAGAGTATATCCATGCCAGCTGCTTCTTCAATGGCAGAGAGTTTGGTGACAATAGCCTCTTTCGATGCTAATACTCTAGCTCCTAAAGCCATAGTAACGGTTAAAACTGCAGGCATTGCAACTGGAATGGCAGAAATAGTCAAAATAAGTGCAAAAATTAGCAAATCTAAAAGTGGTTCATGTCTTGCAACACCATGCCAAATAATAATTCCAATAAGAAAAATTGTCATAAAAATAAGGAAATCTCCAACTTTTATAACCATTTTTTGAAAGTGTCCACTCTCCTCTTTTTCTGCTTTTGCAACAAGACCCACCGTTTTTCCAAAGTAGGTGTTAAGTGCTGTAGCCGTTACTTTTGCTATCATCTCACCCTGTTTGATGATGGCATTTGCATAGAGTGTTTCACCTTTTTGTTTATTGACAGGAAGAGATTCACCTGTCAGTGCAGATTGATCGACTTGCAAAAAGTCTCCTCCACCAAGAAGAATACAATCAGCAGAGACGACATCACCAATTTTTATCTTAATAATATCATCAGGAACGACTTCTTTAGCGTCTATATTTTTCCACTCGCCCTCACGCAGTACAAGTGCCTTGCGTGCTAGCTTTTTCTTTAGGACGGAAATAGCACTCAAAGCTTTTGATTCCTGATAAAAATCTACAAAGGCATTTACTAAAAGCATAAGCATAATAACGGAAAAATCCTCCCATCTATGTGCTATTGCTGAGAGAACTGCTGCAATTTCAATCATCCAAGGAATAGGACCCCAGAACTTTTTAAAAAGCCTTTGATACCAAGTCTCTTCTTTT
>NZ_JALUKE010000165.1 GCF_027056685.1 Sulfurimonas sp. | reverse complement strand
TATACTTTTTATTCTCAAATATATTGATATAGTATCTAATCATGCAATTTTAAAAAATGTAGAAGAGCATTTGGGAAAAAAAGATGACTGCAACAAATTTAGCGGTTTTCATGAATTTATAACAAAGCGTCTTAGCGGCAGGTTTATGTGTGACTTTTTTATTGAAGGGCATTTTCATCAAAATGTCTCTTTTTCAGTTGATGGCTTTAAATATATAAATTTAGCAGCTTTTGCGTGCAATCAAAGATATTTTATTATAAAATACTCAAATAGCAATACTGTTTTACTAGAACAGAAATTTTCAAAGGGAAAATAGTTATGGATGATAAATCATTAAAAGTCGGCTCAAATGAGATGGAATTGGTCGATTTTCGTATATTTAAACAAGAAGAAGATTCTGTGTACGAAGGTATATACGGGGTGAATGTCTCTAAAGTTAGAGAGATTATTAAAATTCCTAGTTTGACAGAACTTCCAGGAACACCAGATTTTATAGAGGGGATTTTCGACCTTCGTGAAGTTGTAATTCCTGTTGTAAATCTTGCAAAATGGATGGGTGTTGTTGAACCAGAAAATGTAAAAGAGAGCTCCCGTGTTATTATTACGGAGTTTAACAATGTCCTTATTGGCTTTGTAGTGCATGAGGCAAAAAGAATTAGAAGAATTAGCTGGGGAGATATAGAACCAGCCTCTTTTATGAATAGTTCTGCAGGTATGGATAGTAGCAAAATTACAGGAGTTACAAAAATAGAAGGTGACAATGTACTGCTTATTCTTGATCTTGAGAGTGTTGTTCAAGAGCTAGGTTTGTATGAACCTGAAACAGATGTTGAACCAGATAAAATAGAGACTTTTTCTGGTTTAGCTATGGTTCTTGATGACAGTACAACAGCTAGAAAAATTGTAAAAGATGCCTTGCAAAAAATGGGATTTCATGTTATTGAAGCGATGGATGGTGAAGAGGGACTCTCTAAACTAGATGATTTGTATGAGACTTATGGAGATGAACTCTCAAATAAACTTAAAATTATTATTTCAGATGTTGAAATGCCAAAAATGGATGGCTTTCATTTTGCTGCAAAAGTTAAAGAGAATGAGAAGTTCTCTACTATCCCAATAGTCTTTAACTCTTCAATTAGTGATCACTTTAGTGAAGGAAGAGGTGAAGAAGCTGGAGGTGAGGCTTACTTGGTTAAGTTTCAGGCAAGTTCATTTTATGATGAAGTATCTCGTGTAGTGAATGCACATATGAAAAAATAGGAGTATAAATATGGATGAATTTCAAGAAATATTACAAGATTTTTTAGTTGAATCATTTGAACTTGTAGAGAAGTTAGATGAAGATTTAGTGGAGTTAGAATCAAATCCTGAAGATTTGGAACTGCTTAACGGAATTTTTCGTGTAGCACATACTGTAAAAGGTGCTTCATCATTTTTAAATTTTGATGTATTAACACATCTTACACATCATATGGAAGATGTTCTTAACAAAGCAAGACATGGTGACCTTATAATCACTCCTGACATTATGGATGTGATTTTGGAATCAATTGATCTTATGAAAGCACTTTTAGAGACAATTCGTGATACGAGTGCAGATGAAGGCATTGATGTATCAGCGTGTGTGGCAAGACTTGATAAAATAAGTAATGGAGAAGCTCCCTCTGCTGCTGTAGAGCCAGAAGTAGAAGATGTTGTTGAAGAGACACCTGCTGAGGAAGAAGAACTAGACTATGATAATATGGATCCTGATGAAATTGAAGCAGAAATAGAGAGACTTTTAGCACAGCGACAAGCTGAAGATAAAGCAAAAAGAGAAGCTAAAATCGCAGCAGGTGAAGATGTTCCAACAGTGCCAGAAGTAGAAGAGGAACAAATAGAAGATAAGTCAGAAGCAGAGAAAAAAGAGGAAAAGCCAGCGGCTAAAAAAGCTCCAGCTCCTGTAAAAAAAGAGCAGAAATCTACTAACAAAGAGAGTGCTAAAGCAGCGGCACCTACAAAACGCACTCCTGCGGCAGTTGAGCAGACAATTCGTGTAGATGTGAAGAGACTTGACCATCTTATGAACCTTATTGGTGAGCTTGTTCTTGCTAAAAATAGACTTATGAAAATCAATGAAGATGTGGAAGAGCGTTATGAGGGTGAAGAGTTTTTAGAAGAGTTGGCGCAGGTAGTTTCTATTGTTTCACTTGTAACCACAGACCTTCAAATCGCTGTTATGAAAACGCGTATGCTTCCAATTGGAAAAGTATTCAATAAATTTCCAAGAATGATTCGTGATTTATCTCGTGAACTGAACAAAAAAATAGAGCTTGTTTTGGCTGGTGAAGAGACTGAACTTGATAAATCTATTGTTGAAGAGATAGGTGATCCACTTGTGCATATTATTCGAAATTCATGTGACCATGGAATTGAAACTCCTGAGGAAAGAGTTGCAAAAGGCAAGCCAGAAGAGGGCACAATTAGTCTAAAAGCCTATAATGAAGGAAATCAAATCGTCATACAAATTGATGATGATGGTAAAGGGCTTGATCCTCAAATGCTTAAAGAGAAATCCTTTGAAAAAGGTCTTATTAGCGAAAAAGAACTAGAGACTATGAGCGATAAAGAGGCTTATACGCTTATTTTTAGACCAGGGTTTTCAACAGCAGCTGCGGTGACGAGTGTCTCTGGTCGTGGCGTTGGAATGGATGTTGTAAAAACAAACATTGAAAAACTCAATGGAATGATAGATATTGATAGTGAGGTGGGTGTTGGAACAACAATTAAGTTAAAAATTCCTCTTACGCTTGCTATTATTCAAGCACTTTTAGTTGGTGTGCAAGAGGAACATTATGCTATTCCTTTAGCTTCTGTACTTGAGACTGTACGAATTTCTAAAGATGAAATATATACAGTAGAGGGTAAAAGCGTTATGAGACTTCGTGATGATGTTCTCTCTTTGGTGCACATTGGTGATATATTTGAAGTTGAACGAATCTTGGATGCTAGTGAGCATGCTTATGTTGTTGTTTTAGGTTTGGGTACTAGTAAACTTGGACTGATCGTAGATACGCTTGTTGGACAAGAGGAGATTGTTATTAAATCTCTTGGTGATTATCTCAAAGGCATAGAAGGTATTGCTGGTGCTACAATCCGTGGTGATGGTGGTGTTACACTTATTGTTGATGTTGTTGCCTTGATGAGTATGGCAAAAGATGTAAAAAGTACTGCATTAAGTACTCCAGACGAGGGTGCTTCAGGAGTAAAAGAGAAAACAAAACCGAGTGATTACACGGTGATGATAGTTGATGATTCTAAAACAGATAGAACCATTATGCGTAAAGCACTTGAGCCAATGGGGTTAACATTAGTAGAAGCTGCTGATGGTCAAGAAGCCTTAAATATTTTAAAATCAGGTGACTATAATTTTGATGCAATGCTTGTAGATATTGAGATGCCTAGAATGGATGGCTATACTTTAGCAACAGAGATAAAAAAATATAATAGATATAAAAATTTACCTCTAATTGCGGTGACATCAAGAACAAGTAAGTCTGACAGAATGCGTGGGGTAGAGTCTGGAATGGTAGAGTATATTACTAAACCGTATTCAGCAGACTATTTGGCGAGTGTAGTACAGAGAAATGTGAATTTTAAAGCGGAGTTTTTATAATGAGTGATAAATTAAAACAGATTATTGACAAACAAAGTGAACAAAAAGATAGTGTAGTTGAACAACTTGATGATGTCGTACAACTTGTTGGTTTTATGATAGGTGATGAAGAGTATGCAGTGCCTATCTTAGCTATTCAAGAGATTATTAAACCATTTGCATGGACGAGAGTACCACAAGTTCCTAACTATGTTTTAGGTGTTTTTAACCTTCGTGGTGCGGTTATTCCTCTTCTTGATTTGCGTACAAAGTTTGGTCTTACACCAAAAAAACAGGGAGAAGATACTCGTTTTATCGTAATGCGTCATGGTAATGATGTTGCAGGTTTTGTTATTGACAGACTTACAATGGCGATTAGAATTAAAAAAGAAAATATTGGACCGGCACCTGATACTGTAAGTGGTGAAGACACTATTATTGACGGTGTTGGAAAACAGGCTGATAAAATTATTACTATTCTTAAAGTAAACAAACTTTTAGAGAGAACTTTTTAAGTAGATTTATGAAAAAAGTTTTTAGCATAGAGAGTATTGATGAAAATCTTCTTCTTAAATTTGAGGGGAAGATGAGTCTCTATGAAGTAACAAAGTATGAAAGAAAACTTGCTGGCATACAAACAACTGCTATAAAAAATATTACTATAGACCTTACAAATTTAGATGAACTTGATACTACGGCTGCTATTTTTATTTATAATCTTCAAAAAGAGTTCTCTTCTAAAAAGGTCACTTTAGAGTGTTATGATGAAAAGCTTCTTAGCACTTTAGAATTAGTTCAAGAAAATATGTTGCATTATAATGAAAATGTAAAACCACAAAAACTCTCTTTTTTACAAAAGATAGGAAAGATTTTTTATGATTATTATGATGGCTTCAGTGCATTTATAGAGTTTTTTGGACAACTCTTTGCATCTAATTTGCGTTATTTAACCTCATTAAAAAATATAAGATATAAAGAGATTGCTTTTGAAATAAATGAAAGTGCCATAAAAGCTTTGCCGATTGTAGCCCTTACAAGTTTTCTTATAGGGCTTGTTATAGCCTATCAATCTGCTTATCAGTTAAAAATTTATGGAGCAAATATTTATATTGTAGATATGCTTGGTATCTCTATTTTTAGAGAATTAGCCCCTGTAATAACTGCCATTGTTATTGCAGGACGGAGTGGCTCTGCTTTTACTGCGCAAATTGGTTCTATGAAAATTACGCAAGAACTTGATGCTATGAAGACTATGGGCTTTGAACCTTTTGCATTTTTGGTACTGCCTCGTATCATCGCTTTGATAATAGCGATGCCAATTCTGATTTTTGTGGCTGATATTATGGCGATTTTAGGTGGTATGATAGTTTCAAATGTAGATTTGTCAATCTCTCCAGAACTCTTTATTGACCGACTTTCTCGCGTTGTCGCCGCAAAACATTTTTTCGTAGGTATTATCAAAGGACCATTTTTTGCATTTTTAATTGCTACTATTGGTATTTATAGGGGTTTAATTGTAAAAGATGATACACAAAGTATAGGTTTTAATACAACTAAAAGTGTTGTTGAAGCTATTTTTGCTGTAATCGTGTGCGATGCAATTTTTTCCATAGCTTTTACAAATTTGGGGATATAAATGCAGATGATAAAGGTTGAAAATGTAGTGACTGCGTTTGGTAATAGAATCATTCACGATGGACTTAATTTTACAATTAAAGAGGGTGAAATCTATGGGCTTTTAGGACCTAGTGGATGTGGAAAAACGACACTTCTTCGTGAAATGGTTATGTTACAAAAACTTACAAGTGGGAAAATAGAAATTTTAGGTAAAAATGTAGCAGATATACGACGAGAGGATGCTCAAAATCTTCGCAGACAATGGGGTGTGCTTTTTCAATTTGGAGCACTTTTTTCTTCTCTTACACTTGCTGAAAATATTGCACTCCCTTTAGGAGAATATACAAGATTATCTAAAAAGATGATAGATGAAATCGTTGCGTTTAAGTTAAGTATTGTAGGTTTGAAACAGAGTGATGCTTTTCTGTACCCCTCAGAGATAAGTGGTGGAATGAGAAAAAAAGCAGGATTAGCGCGTGCATTGGCGATGGATCCAAAACTTCTGTTTTTAGATGAGCCTACAAGTGGGCTTGATCCAATCTCTGCTAGAGAATTCGATGCACTTATCTTAAAACTGCGTGCTATGCTTGGACTTACTGTCGTTATGGTAACGCATGATTTACGTTCCATATATGATACTTTGGATAGAGTTGCTATAATAGATAACAAACAAATTGCTTATGAGGGTACTTTAGATGATATTGCATCAGTAAAAAGCGAATTTATACAAACTTTTTTTAGAGAGAAGCTATGAATAATAAGGTAAATTACAAATTAATAGGGTTTTTGGTTTTAGTTGGTTTTGTGATGATTCTAGGTTTTAGCTATTGGCTTTTAAAACCATCATCAAAAGATGAGATGAAAAAGTATACTATCTATTTTAATGAATCAGTTGCCGGATTAAATATCAATGCTCCTGTTAAATACAGAGGTATTAGTGTAGGAAAAGTTATAGATTTGCGTATTAATCCATCAAATATAGAACAGGTTGAAGCAACAGTAGATATTTTAAAAACAACACCTATTAAAGAGACTACCGTTGCTAAATTAACAGCGCAAGGAATAACAGGACTTACCTATGTAAATCTTAGTTTGGGTGCAAACTCTGCGCCTCTTTTACATCCTAAAAAAGGGGAGAAATACCCTGTAATTAAATCTGTTCCATCTCTATTTAAAGATGTTGAAAAATCTTTAGGAGGACTCTCTGAACAACTCTCAGAGACTCTTGAAAAAACAAATACATTTTTGGATGAGTCAAATCGTAATGAGGTGCATAAAATGCTAAAACATACAGCGGCTGTTTTAGAGCATGTCGATATGTTGTTAAATGAAAAAACAATACATAAATTGCAAAAAAGCATTGATAATTTGGCACTCTTTAGTGCGCAGTTGACACAACTTACTCCAAAAGTGGATAGTTTTATTACCAATAGTGTTACTTGGGAAGATAAAATGAGTAACTCCTTCTCTTCAATTCAAGAGACTTATACTAGTATGGGAGTAACGATGAATAATATGGCACTCTCTTTTTCTAATGTTCAAAAAGATGTTAAAGATGTCTCTATAAATCTTGTTCCAACACTCGATGCTAGCCTTCTACAAATGCAATCGACAATGATAGAGTTTAATGAGTTGCTTCGTGAGTATAAACGCAGTCCAAGTGATATTTTATTTAAAAAGACAAAAGTAAAAAGGGGACCTGGTGAAAAGTAAATTTCTAATAGCGGCATTGCCACTCTTATTTGGAGCATGTAGTTCTCCTAAACCAGCCTTACAGGAGTACATTGTAACTCCAAAAGTTTCTGTGACGCAGAGTAAAACCAGTAAATACAGAGAAAAAATAGTAAAAGTTGCCACTGTTTATGCAGCAAAAGATTTACACTCTCGTAGTATGTTTTATGTAGAAGATGGCATGAAAAAATTTGCTTATGCTTCCTCAGAGTGGGCTGGGTCACCACAACAATTTGTGCATAAAGAGGTGATGCAAATGTTGGCACAAACGAAGGTTTTTGCTTTTGTGCAACTACCTAGTTCTAAAGTAGAGAGTGATTTTATTTTAGAGACAAGATTAAATGACTTTACTCAATATTTTGAAGAGAATGATAAAAAATCTTATGCTGTAGTTTCTGTAACTTTTACACTTGTAAATAGCAAAAAACATACAATAGTAGCAAGTAAAACTTTTTCTTCAAAAGTAGATGCAAGTTCTTTAAACGCAGTAGGTGGGGTAAAAGCACTTACTATTGCATTAAAAGAGGTATTGAGTGATGCTTCTGTTTGGATAGTGAAGGTTGCTCAATGATTAGCCAAAAAGAGTATATTAAACGCAGAAAACGGCTGACAAAGAGTTTACAAATCAACTCTATGACACTGCTTTTAAGTGCTACACAAAAAACGCGTTCTCACGATACGGAATTTCCTTATAGACAAAATAGCAACTTCTACTATTTGAGTGGTTTTAAAGAAGATGAGGCAGCCTTACTTATTGTTAAAACGAAAGAGTCTATAAAAGAGTACTTTTTTGTGGCAAAAAAAGAGCCTCAGATGGAGTTATGGACAGGTAAGAGGCTTGGAGTAGAAAAAGCAAAAGAGATTTTCAGTTTTGATGATGTTTTTGAATTTACGCAACTACAAGAAAAGATCGCTGCGTTTAGTGCGGGTATAGACTCTTTTTACTATGATTTTGAGGAGAGCCAAGCGCGATTAACATCTCTAAAATCGGAGCTAAAAAGTGTAGAGTGCTTTTATAATGTTGCTTCCATCGTTGGAGCGCTGCGTTTGGTGAAGTCAGCAGCAGAGATTAACCTTATAAAAGAGGCAATAAACATCACAAAAGAGGCACATCATCGTGCTATGCAAGTGAGTAGTAAACTTACTTATGAGTATCAACTTCAAGCTGAAATAGAGTATGTTTTTAAGAAAAACGGGGCATATAGCGATGCTTATACTTCCATCGTTGCTTGTGGTAATAGAGCTAACACTCTTCATTATATTTCTAATGATAAAGCCCTAGAAAAAAACAGCCTTATCCTAATAGACGCAGGGTGTGAATATAACTACTATGCAAGTGATATTACTCGTACAATTCCTGTAAGTGGAGTGTTTAGTGATGCGCAAACAGAGCTTTATGAACTTGTTTTAAGCGTCAATAAGGCTATTATTAAAATGATACGCCCAAAAGTTTTGCGCAGTAAATTACAGGCTAAATCAGAAGAACTACTCTGTCAGGGAATGTTAGAGTTAGGAATTTTACATGGAAATTTTCAAGAGCTTTTAGATGCAAAAGCACATAAAAAATATTATCCTCACGGCATAGGTCACTGGATGGGTTTAGATGTGCATGACGCGTGTCCATATAAAGATAAAGATGGTAAAGAAATTCCACTAAAAGCAGGAATGGTTCTTACAATAGAACCAGGAATTTATCTTGATGCAGATGATAAAAGTGTTCCTAAAAAATATAGAGGTATTGGGATTAGAATTGAAGATGATATTTTAGTGACAAAAGAGGGGTATGAAAACCTATCGGAGCAAATTGTTAAAGAGATGGAGGATATTAGACTTTTTAAGTCTATTACTCATACGAGTAACTCCAACCTGTAAGGCTCTTCTTCTTTGCCTCATCAAACGCAGTAGAGTCTGCTAAAAAGTCCATAACATGCATAACAGCATATGGGATGCTTCTTTGATCTTCTGGCTTTACTAAAAGCATAGGCATTGGGGTGTCTTGCTCTTTACTAAGCGCAAATCCAACAGGCATAAGCTGACTCATCAACTCTGCTGGTTTTGAAATGCTATTTTCATCTAAAAATTTCTCTAAAACAGCTTCTTGAACATCTTTTGGAAGATGCTCATCTGTATTTAAAAAAATAGTAAAGTGAATAGGTGTCTCTTTAAAATGCTCTGGTGCAGGGGCTGCCATAATAATATACTCTACTTTTTCTAGGTGCTTTTTTATCTTATCGTTTGTCAAATATTGTTCTGTTTTAATAGCTTTTGCTTGCATAGTTTCTCACTTAAAATGTTTCAAGAATTTTATCATAAAATATGGTATAAATTATGCTTTATAAAATGCAATAAGGATAATTATGCAATTTATAGAGGCTTTGAGACTTAGAAGTAAATTATTTATACTATTTATGCTCATCGCCGGTGGACTTTTTTCTGTTGGAATTATGGGAACAAGCTACATTAATGCTATGAAAAAAAATATTGATTCTCTCTATTTTGGTTCACTTATTCCCATCACAGAACTTAACAATGTTTTAGAAACATATCATAATGGGCTTGGAAATACAGTTTATAGACTCTCAAGAGGGGGCATTCCTAAAAATGAAGCAGAGGAAGATATTGAAAACTCTTTAAGAAGTGTAAATAGAAACTGGCAAAGTTATATGTCGCATTTTAAAACTGAAGATGAATTACTTTATGTAAATTATGCTAATTCTGAAATTATTTCCATTAATAATTATTTCAAAAAGATATTAAACGCAGTCGAAGATGATAAACTCAAATCTCATAAAATATCTGTTGTAACACTCGAGAGGCGCTTGTCTGTTATTCATCAGGTTTTACAAAAGCTTATTAGTTACGAAATAAAAGTGGCAAACTATGAGAGAAAGACATTTTTAACGACTTATGATTCTATGGTTTTTCAACTTGGGGCAATTTTAGGATTCATTATTTTAGCTATTCTTTCAATATCTTTGTATGTATTTAGAAGTATTCAAAATGATCAAACAAAGCTTGAACTCGCCTCTAAAAAGCTCAAAATTGCAAACAAAAAACTTGAAAGCGCTTCCTATACAGATTCTTTAACTACACTACACAATAGACGATATTTTAATTTTATCTATGAAAAAGAGTTGAAACGCACGAAACGTAATAAAAATTACATTACCTTTATGATGATTGATATTGACTTTTTTAAACAGTATAATGATACCTATGGGCATGTTGAGGGAGACTTCGCACTAAAATCTGTTGCTAAAGTTTTAAAAGATAGTCTGAGACGACCAAGTGATTATGTATTTAGACTTGGTGGGGAAGAGTTTGGGGTGTTGCTGAGTGAAACAGATGAGTCACATAGTGCCAGACTTGCTCGTGACATATGTGATGCCGTTCGTGCAAGAGAGATTAAGCATGGGGGCTCAAAAGTGAATGAGTATTTGACTATTTCTATAGGTCTTATATGCTGTAAAGCTGATGATAATCTTGATGGAGATTTACTTATTTCCCGTGCAGATGAGATGCTTTATAGAGCCAAAGAGAGTGGGCGTGATAGGTACATCATCACAACAAAAGTAAAAGAAAAAGAAGAGAAAAAAAGCGCCTAAGGTTTATCTATTTTTTAAAACGAAAATTCTCTTTTAGAAGTAAATCACGCAGTTTTTCCTGTATCTCTCCTTGAAATTCCATCCAGTTCTCTTTATAGCTTCCACCACAACCGAGCTTTTTTTTGATGTGTTTAAGCACTGCGTTTGCATCCTCTTTTTTGAGGTGAAATTCCCCAACAAGAGTGACAACTTTGCCTCTTCGTTTTTCTCTTTTAAAGACTAAAAAATGTTTGGAGGGTTCTTCTATGTTTGAAGATACTTTGGCTTTTTTTGGTGTTTGAACCTCTGCCCACTCATCTTTTATATCTGCGCCAATAAAAAGATCAAGCTTTTTGCCTCTAGCCATTTAGAGAACTTTTTGTGCCAACACACTCATGGCAGGTTGTTCATACGCTTTTGTTTGTAGAGCATCTTCAATCTCTTGGAGTTCATATCTATTGTGATTATAAACAACAACAAGTACCTCATCACCTCGTTGTAAAAAGGTACTCTCTCCATAAGGAGTGTATCTTGTCGCACCAATACTTATGATGAGATTTTTAGGATTATTACACGCTTTTATGTATGCTTTAACATCTTCGAGCGGTCCAAAATTATCTTGGGTATTAATTTGATTAATGATCCAATCAAGCAGTTTTTGGTGGAAGTAGCTGTAACCTTTGAGTGCTACATTTTCACCGTAAGCTTCTAGTTTGTCATCACGGCGTAGGTAACTACAAATGGAGTAACTCTCCATCATACCGCCATCTTCAAAAACATCAAGAGGTAGCAGCTCTTTTGCTAAACCTTTTGTATTTTTACCCCAGTTCTTTTTATCGCTAATCTTTTGTGCTCCAGCTACGCGAATAGAAGCATCATTATATGCACCAAAATATTGTGGTGCGATAAAAACGAGCTTATCTTTTTCATAAGTGAGTTCACATACAAGTGCTACTTCTGGTTCTGCTTGAACATTGTCTGCTGCGTTTGGAAGTTTTAAAGTGTCACAAGAGAGTGGAAACACAGAGAGCATTTCACGAGGACGCTCACTATTGTTTTGCTTTTTACAAGGAAGGTAAAAAGGAAAGATGCCTTTTGGCGCTGCTTCATCTTCTGTAATGACATCTTTAAACTCTTCAAGCTCACCAGCCTGTGCTAAATGCAAAGCAAAATTTCCAGCAATTCCAAGTCCAAGATACTCTTTATAATCATTCATGATTAAATCTTTCCTGCTGCTCTGTCTGCTGCAAACTCTTCATAAGAGCCAGAAAAATCAATATAAGTATGGTCTTCATGTAACTCAATAATACGAGTAGCAAAAGCGTCAAGTAACTCACGGTCATGAGAGACACAAATAACATTTCCACTAAATTCACGGAGTCCTTCACCAAGTGCGACAATAGCTTCAAGGTCAAGGTGGTTGGTAGGCTCATCGAGCACTAAAAAGTTTCCGCCCTCAAGCATCATTTTACTTAGCATCATTCGGTGTTTCTCTCCACCTGAAATGCTTACTACTGATTTTTCTTGCTGCTCACCATTAAAAAGCATACGACCCAGACAGTTTCTTATTTCAGCAATTTCACGCTTAGGATCATAGGCACGGAGCCAATCATAAAGTGTTCCATCTCCTTCAATTATGTCTGCCGTATCTTGTGGAAAGTAGGAGTTTTCAATAGTAGCTCCCCATGTGACTTTTCCACCACAGCTAGGTTTTATCTCTTCCATTAGTATTTTCACGAGTGTTGATTTACCAACACCATTCGCACCAATAATAGCAATTTTCTCACCTGGATTGACCTTAAAATCTACATCTTTTAGCACTTCATTATCGCCATAAGAGTGGCAGATATGCTCAACATTTAAGGCTTCATCACCCATAGCTCGTTTTGCTTTAAAAACGATGGACGGGTCACGGCGTGAAGATGGTTTTATTTCATCTATTTGAAGCTTATCGAGTTGTTTTTGTCTTGAAGTTGCCTGTTTTGCTTTTGAAGCATTTGCACTAAAACGGCGAACAAAGGCTTCGAGTTGCTCTTTCTCTTTTTGTTTTTTAGCATTGTCAAGTTCCATCTGTTTTGCCATAACATTTGCAGCGATGTACCAGTCATCATAATTTCCAGTGAACTCACGGATTTTTTGGTAATCTACATCGAGGATATTTGTAACAACAGAGTTTAGAAAGTGTCTATCGTGTGAGATGACGACCATTGTTCCCTCATGTCTTTGTAGCTCGTTTTCTAGCCATGTAATTGTCTCTATATCTTGATTATTGGTAGGCTCATCGAGAAATAAGACATCTGGTTTTGGGTAAAGAACTTGTGCAAGAAGCACTTTGAACTTGTCAGCCGAGTCAAGTGTACTCATAAGTTCATTGTGTGCTTCAGCAGGAATCCCGACATTTTCAAGAATTTTTGCGATGTTTACATCGTACTCATAAGTAGGGTCTTCTTCTACACAGATAGTTTCAAGTTCTGCAAGACGGTTATTGACAGCATCATCTTCAAAATCACCCGTCATATAAATCTCTTCTTTCTCTTTGATGGCATCATAGAGACGCTTGTTTCCATACAAAACAGCATCCATAATAGTGTAATCTTCAAAAGCATATTGATTTTGTCCTAAAACACCAACTTTATTTTGTTTAGGGATGATGATCTCTCCATCATATTCATTTATTTGACCAGAGAGAATTTTTAAAAAAGTTGTTTTACCCGCACCATTCGCACCGATAAGACCATATCTTTTGTGACGGTCAAGTTTGAGGTTTATCTCTTGAAATAGAACTCTATTTCCATAACGCATAGTTAAATTTTGTACTGTTACCATTTTGTGTAGCCTACCATAATATTTTTCGCGATTATATCTAAGATATGCTAAATAAAAGTTTACTTTCCTAAATAGAGCTGTCTTGGACGAGCAATTTTACTCGTTTTATCTTTTTTAAATTCTATCCACTGTGTAATCCATCCAGCGGTTCTTCCTATTACAAAAATTGGGGTAAACATTGACTTTGGAATTTGCAGTGCAGTGAGAATGACTCCAGAATAAAAGTCAATATTTGGATAGAGTTTTCGGCTGATAAAGTATTCATCGCTTAGGGCAATCTCTTCAATCTTATTTGCTATTTTCATAAGATTTGAATCTAGTTGCAAGGTATCTTTTAATTCATCTTGTAAGCTTTTAAGTATTTTTGCTCGTGGATCAAAGTTTTTGTAAACACGATGCCCAAATCCCATTAGTCTAAAGTCATCTTCAGGATCTTTTGCACGGGCTATAAACTCATCGACTCTCTCTACTGAGCCTATCATCTCAAGCTGTTTAATGACAGATTCATTTGCCCCTCCATGTGCTCGTCCCCAAAGTGCCGAAATTCCTGCACTAATGGCAACATAAGGGTGTGCACCCGTGGAAGCAACTCCTCGTACTGTGGTAGTTGAAGCATTCTGTTCGTGGTCTGCATGGAGTGTAAAAATTGTGTCAAGTGCTTTTATTTCTATTGCTTTGATTTTTTGTTCGCCATCTATGCCAATATGCATTTTCCCACCAGGATAGGCTCGCATCATATAGAGAAAATTTTCACTAAAACTTCGTTCAATGTCAGGTTGTATAAAAGGTGCACCAATGGAGTGTCTGTATGCAAACGCAGCGATTGTAGGCATTTTAGCAATAATGCGCCTTGCCATCTCCTGATACCCACTCTCATCAGCAATATTAAGATGTGCGTAGTAAAAGCTTGAAAGTGCGGCAGTCGCGGAAGAGAGTGCCGCCATAGGATGCGCTCCTGTTGGAAAAGTGGCAAAAAGATTTTTGAGATTTTCATGTAAAAGCGAGCGGTGGCGTAACTCTAAGTCAAATTCAAGCAGCTCTTTTTTAGTTGGGAACCTTGAATTTAGCAGAAGATAGCAGGTCTCCAAGTAGCTGCGTTTAGTAGCAAGCTCTTCTATTTTTATACCGCGGTAGCGAAGCTCACCTTTTGCTCCATCTATAAAAGTAATGCTTGATGTACAACTTGCAGTTGCAGTAAAACCATTATCATAAGTAAACATACCAGTCTGTGCATAAAAAGTGCCAATATCAACTACACTTGGTCCTCTTGTTGCATCTTTTATTTCAAACTCATAACTTTTACCCGTTCGGTTATCTGTCATTGTCATTGTGTTTTTCATAACAGCTCCTTTTTAAATTTATTTGCTTTAAATTTTGCATCTCTATAAAAAATTATTATACTACTATTGTAGCAAATTTATTGTAAAATGGCATATGCAAATAAGAGAATTAGATTTAAAAGAGTTACAAACGGCATGGGAAGTGGTTTCGCAGTTGCGGACAAAAATAGAGTACAAAGAGTTTGAAGATTTGGTGTATGATATGCGTGAAAGTAATTACACAATGGTTGGAATTTTTGAAAAATCAAAACTTGTCACTTATGCAGGGGTAACTATTAGTACAAATCTTTACCATAAACGCCATCTTTTTATTCATGAACTTGTGACAGATACGCACTACCGCTCACAGGGTTATGGCAAGATGATGCTTGAGTATTTAAGCGATTATGCTAAAGTGGGTGCGTGTGAAAATATTGTACTCTCTAGTGGCTTGCAAAGAGAAGAAGCACATACTTTTTATGAAAAAAATGAGTTTACTAAAGCGAGTTATGTCTTTGTAAAAGCACTTAGGATTCAAAATTAAATAAATACGCTGATTATAGCGATGTTATTTTGGTTCTAGTCACATTATTTTATGCAACACTTTTTAAATTTTTTTCCGCTTCCACAGGGACAACTTTCATTGCGTTGCACCTTTGTAGGGTAGAGTTCTCCATCTTTATATTTCCAAACGCCATCTTCTTGGACAAAATTACTCTTTTCGTGTAAGAGACCAACACCATCTTTATCACGATAGTAAGCCTTAAACTCCACTTGTGAACCCACTGCGTTTAGAACATCAAGTTTTAACCACTCTAACTCTGGCATCAGCTCTAATTCTTCTACGCTCTGGTTTGTTGCTGTTTTTGCTAAGTAGTTCCAATCTTTTTTCACAAAAGCCTCATATCGGCTTATCATTAACTCTTTTGGTGACATAAGTATCTATCCATAAATCAATTTTTTGATAGAATTATACACAAAGTCTAAAGGCAAAACTAATGAAAATAAATTCTCTCTATATCTCGGCAAAAGAGTTTAATGCTGGTTCTCTTTTCGTATCAATGGGAATGATGGAAATTTTAAAGCAAAACTTACCGCGGGTGGCTTTTTTTCGTCCTGTTATTTTTAGTAAAAATATGCAAGACAATGACATACTTTTTATGCTTGAGCATTATAAATTAGATATGAAATATGAGGATGCTTATGGTGTTGATGTTGCGTATGTTGAGAGTATGCTTGCTGCAAATAAAGAGGATGCACTTATTAGTGAACTCTTAGAGAAGTTTAAAAAACTTGAAAAAGAGTATGATTTTGTACTCTGTGAGGGGATTCGCCTCTCATTTTTAAATAGTATTCATTTTGATATAAACCTCAAACTTGCACAAAATTTTGGTGCATCTTATATAAATATTATTTTGGCAAAAGATAAAAGTGCAAAAGAGGTTTATGAAAACATTCTTATAGATAAAAAAGAGATTCAAACGCAGGGGTGTAGCCATTTCGCAAGCTTTGTAAATAGGGCGAGTGCTGAGATGCAAGAGGCACTAAAGAGTAGGCTAAAAGATGTAAAAGAGGCAATTTTTTACCTGAATGAAGTTGAAGAGTTAAGCCTTTGTACCGTGCAAGATGTGATGGAATCTCTTGATGCTAAACCTCTTTTTATTACCGAACATGATCATACAAGAACCATTCGCTCCATAAAAATAGCGGCACTCTCTCTTGATAACTTTTTAGCTAAAATTGAGGAGGATGACCTTATTGTCGTTCCTGCTGACCGTTCTGAAATTATACTTGGACTTTTTGCTTCTTTGTACTCAAAAAATTATGCAAATATTTCAGCAATAGTATTTCCTTTTTCAATGCAGGCACACCCAAATATTCAAAAACTTATAGATGGACTCAGTGGTTTTGGTATTCCTATTTTGAGTGTAAGTGGCGACACTTATGAGACGGCAAAAAAACTGATGAATATTCATGGACATATTAGAATTAACTCTACGCGTAAAATTGCCTTGGCGATGGGACTTTTTCGAGAGAGTGTCAATATTGACTTAATAGAGCAGCGAATAAAGAGCGAGCAGAGTGATGTGATGACACCACTAATGTTTCAGTACAAACTTTTTGAGATGGCTGCATCAAATCTTAAAAGAGTAGTGCTTCCAGAAGCTGAAGATGAGAGGATTTTACGAGCTGCTGAAATTATTTTACATAGAAAAGTGGCAGATATTATTTTGCTAGGCGATGAAGAAGAGGTAAAAGCCAACTACCTGCGTTTAGGACTTGACCTCTCAAACGCAGTGATAATAAACCCGCATACTTCACCACTTATGGAGCAGTTTGTAGAGAGCTTTTATGAGTTGAGACGCTCAAAAGGTTTGAGTAAAAGTGCAGCCCAAGATGCGATGACACATTTTAACTATTTTGCAACAATGATGGTGCAACTAGGCTATGCAGATGCTATGGTAAGTGGTGCTATTCACCCCACAGCAGACACTATACGACCAGCACTGCAAATCATAAAAACAAAGCCAGATTATGACATAGTCTCTAGTATATTTTTTATGTGTTTAGATACAAAAGTGCTTGTATATGGTGATTGTGCCATTGTTCAAGACCCTGATGCTAAAGAGCTTGCACAGATTGCCATCGCCTCAGCACGGAGTGCAAAGATGTTTGGCATTACTCCTCGTGTGGCAATGCTCTCTTACTCGACAGGGGAGAGTGGACATGGAAGTGATGTAGATAAAGTAAGAGAAGCGACACAAATAGTTAAAGAAAAAAATGCAGATATTTTAGTAGAGGGACCTATTCAGTATGATGCAGCTATTGATGCGAAGGTGGCAAAAATAAAACTGCCAAACTCTCAAGTGGCTGGGCGTGCGACTGTCTTTGTATTTCCTGATTTAAACACGGGAAACAATACCTATAAAGCCGTGCAACGCTCAAGTGGAGCTATTGCCATTGGACCTGTTTTACAAGGGCTTAAAAAACCTGTAAATGATTTGAGCCGTGGTTGTTTGGTGGAAGATATTGTAAATACCATCGCTATTACGGCAATTCAAGCAGGAGAAGATTGATGAGAGTAGCAGTCATAAACAGTGGAAGTTCTACACTAAAATTTAAACTTTTTGAGATGCCGAGTGCTAAAGTGTTGCATGAGCAACTGTTGGAATTTAAAGCTGGTGATACTATTTCGCAAGAGATAGAAAAACTTGATGTGGATTTTTCTAAAGTTGATGTGATTGGGCATAGAGTGGTGCATGGTGGCGAGCAGTTTGTGCAACCTGTGATAATTGATGAGGTAGTTATGGAGGCTATTGAAGCACTTATTCCCTTAGCTCCTTTGCATAATGGAGCAAATTTAGCAGGAATAAAAGAGATAAAAGAGACATTTGCTCATATTCCACAAGTAGCAGTTTTTGACACTGCGTTTCATGCTTCTTTAAAAAAGGAGGCATACCTTTACGCTTTGCCATATGATTTGTATGAAAAAGAGCAGATACGCCGTTATGGATTTCATGGAAGTTCTCACTCTTATTTGTTAAAAATTGCAGCAAAAAAGCTTGCTAAAGAGCCACAAAAAACAAATATAATCACGCTACATTTAGGTAATGGGGCATCTGTTTGTGCTATTAAAAATGGAAAAAGTATTGATACCTCTATGGGATTTACTCCACTTGAGGGGCTTGTTATGGGAACGCGAAGTGGAGACATTGACCCTGCCATAGTGACTTATTTAGAGCGAGAACTTGAGTATAGTTATGAAGAAGTAGATACGATGCTGAATAAAAAATCAGGTCTCTTTGGTTTATGTGGTGAAAGTGATGTTCGTACTATCTTAAACGCAGCGGATGAAAAATCAAAACTTGCTATTGACATTATGGTCAGACGCATTCAAAAGTACATTGGTGCATACATGATTTTACTTGAAGATGTTGATGCTATTGTTTTTAGTGGTGGAATAGGGGAGCATTCTGAGTATATAAGAGAACGAGTGATGGATAATAAAATTATTAAAAATATAAAAGCATTAGTTATTGAAACTGATGAAGAGTTAGAAATTGCAAATGAGTGTTTGAAAGTTTTGAAAAGTTAGAAATTTAAAAAAAGTTATATAGGCAAGATGCCTATATAAAAAGTGTGGAGTAACTACTAAAGTGGAGTTACATTTTCAGCTTGTGGGCCTTTTTGACCTTCACCAACTTCGAATGTTACTCTTTGACCTTCTGCTAAAGAAACTCTACCACCATTTGGATTATTTACTTGACGGAAATGTACGAATACATCTTTCCCACCATTATCTTGTTGAATAAAACCATAACCTTTTTCATCATTGAACCATTTAACTGATCCGTCCATTAATTCTGCCATTGTCTAGCCTTTGTATAAAATTGTGTCAAAATATCGGGAGAGTCTTTAGGAGGTCGTAACGCTTATAGAGCATATCGCACACTAAAGATGAATTCACACCTCATCTCTTTCACTAAGCAGCAGTATATCAGAATAATTTGTAATATCCAACATTTATACACTTTTTATACAAATTCTTTTCAAATGAGCTATATTACGCCTAGAAAAAAGGAAAAGTTATGCAAATATTTACACTTTAAATCTTGTTTTAATTGAGCTTAATGTATTATTTTATAATTTAATTTAGGAAATGATATATGAGCATCTACAGAGAGTACGACATACGCGGGATATTTGAAAAAGAGTTAAACGAAGAGAGTGTGACGAAAATTGGCTATGCTTTAGCTTCTAAAATATCTGGAGAGTATGTATCTGTTGGTTATGATGCGCGTTCACATTCACCTATTTTATTTGAATATTTAGTTGCAGGTTTAAACGCAGGTGGTAAAAAAGTGCTTGGTATGGGACTTGTGCCTACGCCTGTAAACTACTTTACAAACTATCAAGAGTGGGATGGCATTACACCATCGGCTTCTGTTATGATCACAGGTTCACATAACCCTAGCGAGTACAATGGTTTTAAAATCACTGTAGATAAAGCACCATTTTTTGGCGAAGATATTTATGCGCTCGGGTCTGAATGTGAAGCTATGGATATGCCAAACGCAGTAGAGCGTGATGTGACAGAAATAGATGCAAACAGTAGATATATTGACTTTATTGTAAATGAGTTTCAACACTTAAAAGCAATGCCTACAAAGATTGTCTATGACTGTGGTAATGGTGTTGCTGGCGTTGTCCTTCCTGAGATTTTTGAAAAATTAGAACTCCATACAAAAGGAATTTATGTAGATCCTGATGGAACATTTCCAAACCATCACCCAGACCCTTCTGTTGAGAAAAATCTTGTAGATGTTAAAGCTCTTCTAGACAAAGAGGGTGATATTGCCTTTGCGTATGATGGTGATGCTGATAGAATTGCAGTTCTTACACATAAAAACAATATAAAGGGCGATATGATGGCTCTTTTATATAGTATGAATATGGACAAGCCTACTGTTGTTGGAGAGGTGAAATGTTCTCAAGTGATGTATGATGAGCTTGAACGCCGAGGGGCAAGAGCTGTGATGTATAAAACAGGACACTCAAATCTTAAAGTGAAAATGAAAGAGATTGATGCTGATTTAGCATGTGAAGTAAGCGGACATGTCTTTTTCAAAAACCGTTACTTTGGGTATGACGATGCCATTTATGCTACATTTAGAATGTTAGAGCTTATTTATGAGGGCATAGACCTTGACGCTGAACTTGCAAAACTGCCACAGGTTTTCTCAACTGAAGAGATAAAAGTTGAAACTACAGAGGCGCAGAAGTTTAAGATTATCGATAGAGTCAAAGAGCTTTTGCAAAATCCTCCTGCTGATTTTCCTGTTATAAAAGATATGATTGATGTAGATGGTGTGCGTATTAATTTTGAAAAAGGGTGGGGGCTTGTTCGTGCGAGTAATACTACTCCTGTTTTGGTGACTCGTTTTGAATCAACTGACGAACAAGAGGCAAAACGCTATGAAGATGCGGTAAATAGCCTTATAATGATGGCAAAAGAGTCTCTTTAAGAAGGAAATGGTTTTGGTAAAGTCTTTATATATATTGAGTTTTTTATTTATTATAGCTGCGTTTAGTGCTTGTGGTGAAGAGAGTGGAAACCGTCATGTTTCTCTCTTGGGCGCAGATACTACAAAAGTAAATCCAAACTCTATGGCATACCTGTCTGTAGATAAAAATGAAGATAGAAAAAACAAGCTTGAACTCTCCAAAATAGAGGCAGATGCAAAAATAGAAATAGCAAAAATTCAGTCAAATAGCCAAGTGCATATAGCAAAAGTAAATGCTCAAACGCAGCAAGAGATAGCTAAATCAGATTCTGTTACAAAAATAAAAACTTCACAACTTGATGCAAGTACTAAAAAAGAGAGCATGCAATATACTGTTTATATTGTCATAGCTGTTGTATTTTTCTTAATTGTGGCTCTTATTTTACTCTATTTGAATAGTAAAAAAAATAGAGAGCTGAAAAAAGAGCTTCATGAAGCACAACTGATTCATGAACGAGATCTGAGAGAGAAAGAGTTTGAAGAGAAGAGAATACATAAAATTTTAGATTTGGTATCAGAGGGAAAACTTCCTGCTGCTGTTAAAAAAGAGGTAATTCTCTCTATCTCTTCACCTAAAAATAAGGTTATTGATAATATAGAGGTTTGATGTATGATAAAAATATAATAAGAACTTAACATTATTATAGATACAATTGCCAAAATTTAATTTTAGGAATGTTCTATGGTCTTTTATGTGACACTCTTTTTAGCTTTTTTATACTTTAAAATTGCGCGTGTTTATAAAAAAGAGGAAAAATCCAATGCAAACTTTTGGGTTTTAAACTCTATAGTAGCTTTGGCTATTGCTGCACTTATAGTTTATGGTTTTATGCATGAAACCTGGTATATTTTTCTCATAGTAAGTTATATCTTTTTTATTGCTGCTTCTCTTATTGTTTCTGCAGTACAACTCGGTGTTTTCATAGATGGTAAGCCTTTTGTTAAAATCAGTCATCTCTTTCAAAGCTTGGCAATAATTGGGATGTTTATCTCTTTTGCTGATTTATATTTATGGGGTATTTAGCGGCAATTCGCTATAATTGCACTATAGAACATATAAGGAATTTTTAATGAAAAGTCATACACTTTTAATGCCACTAGATATGCACTTACATCTTCGTGATGGAGTGATGCTAGAAAATATTGCACCACTGACTGCGTTTACATATAGCGGTGCACTAATAATGCCAAATCTTGTACCTCCAGTAGATACTCTTGCCGCTGTAAGATCTTATAAAGAGAGAATTATATCTGCTGTACCAAATGACTATTTTGAACCATTTATGACGCTTTTTTATAAAAACTATGATAAAGCATTTTTGGAGAGCGTTGTAGATGAAATTACAGCTATAAAACTCTATCCAGCTGGAATTACAACAAACTCTGAGGGGGGCGTTGAATCATTTAATATTGAAGAGATGCGTACTACTTTAGAGGCAATGAGTGATTTAGAAATTCCTCTTTGTGTTCATGGTGAAACTGATGGCTTTGTGATGGATAGAGAAGCTGAGTTTATGAGTATTTATGAACTTTTAGCACAAAACTTCCCTAATCTAAAAATTGTTATGGAACACATTACAACAAAAGCAGCAGTAGAGATGCTAGATAAATATCCAAATCTTTATGCAACTATTACTGTGCATCATCTACTTTTAACGCTTGATGATGTCATTGGTGGAATGATGATGCCACACCACTTTTGCAAACCTATAGCAAAAAGACCAGAAGATTTAGATGCACTTTTAAGTGTAGCGCTTGAAGCACATCCAAAAGTGATGTTTGGTTCAGACTCTGCACCACATCCACAACATAAAAAAGAGTCTTGTGGTTGTGCTGCTGGTGTCTTTACTGCCCCTATATCTTTACAGCTTTTAACAGAAATCTTTGAGCAGTTTGATAAGCTCGATAATCTACAGGCATTTGTAAGTGATAATGCACAAAACATATATGGTATTTGTCCTGAATTTAAAGAAGTGACATTGGAGAAACGACCTTTTGTTGTCCCTCAAAACTATTCGGGTGTCGTCCCTATGTATGCTGGTGAAACTATTGGCTGGGCTATAGAGAGTGTCGATTAAAATACTTTTTTTAGAAGATGATGCTCTTTTTTCTGAGACAATCGTTGATTTACTTGAAGATGAAGGGTATGAAGTCTTTCACTCTCCAAATGGACAAGATGCGCTTGATGCTACCTACAAAGAGAAGTTTGATCTCTACTTGCTTGATATAAATGTTCCTCTTATTGATGGAGTCTCTCTTTTGGGAGATTTGCGTAAAGCAGATGACGAAACCCCTGCTATTTTTTTAACATCACATAGTGACAAAGAGATGCTGCAACGCGGCTTTTTAAGTGGTGCTGATGACTTCATTACCAAACCTTTTGATACTACCGAGTTTTTACTGCGTTTAGCTGCATTACTAAGAAGAACGAAACGCAAACAGGCGGAATGTGTCGGCTTGTTATGTCATGATAATGTGCATCAGTCTGTACTTTATGATGGTGTAGCGTTAGAGCTTTCAAAAAAAGAGTATGAGTTGCTTGTTTTATTGATGGATCATGCGAATACCCCTGTTCCTAAAGAACTTATTTATGATGAGTTGTGGAGTAGTGCAGATAAAGGGGGTAGTGATGGTGCAATTCGTGTCTATATAAATAGACTCAAACAGCTTCTCCCTGGTGTAAATTTTGAGAATATTCGTGGGTTTGGGTATAAGCTTGTTCCGTAATCTACGCATAAATATTTTTATATATTATTTGCTGACTGTTATTGGCTTTGTCTCTCTTGTTTATTAT
>NZ_JALUKE010000164.1 GCF_027056685.1 Sulfurimonas sp. | reverse complement strand
CATCATTACTTTTGCAAAAATCTTTACAAGCCACGCTGTCATACTATGTGTATGGTGTGCCTCAAAAAGTTTGGCATCTATTGACTCGTAAATATGATAGATTGGTTTTTGCGCAGAACGCGTTACATTTGTAATGATTGCCTTTTGCATCGGTGAGAGTGCTTTTGGTAAGGCTATCTCATTGGCATCGATGTAGGCTTGGACTTCATCACTGTCTATCTTATGATTCAGTTCAAAAAGTGAGCTCTCTAACTGATACTCTTGTAATAGTTTTAAAGCTTTTGGCGTGAAATACTTCTCTGTAACATACTCGTCCACATCCTCTGCATGAAGCACTTTTTGAGGCATTTTCGCTTGAAGTTTTTCAACATCAACACCCACAGCAGCTGCTTTTGCTCTCGCTTTTGGGGATATGGCACTTTGTGCTTTATGAGAAATATGTGATGCTTGGCTCTGCTTTGTTGTTGTTGTTGTTGGAGCAACAGAGGATGTATCAAATATATCATCTAAAACACTTTTTGTCTGGGCTGCGTTTGGCTTTGTCTCTTCTTTTTCAGGCGCTTCTTTTTTCGAAGTTTGTTCCTCTTTTGGCGCCGTTGTTGGCTTAGTTGCTGCTTGTGCTTGTTCTGTAGAAGCCGTCGCATCCGTTTCAATACGCGCAATAACAGTTCCAATCTTCACTTCATCATCTTCTTTTACTAAAAGTTCTTTGACAACACCATCTTTAAAGGTTTGCACCTCCATAATCGCCTTGTCGCTCTCCACTTCAGCAATAACATCACCGCTTGTGACACTTTGACCAACACTTACTTTCCAACCTACTAATTTTCCCTCTTCCATAGAGTCAGAGAGTTGTGGCATTACTATTTCATACATCGTTTTTCTTCCCCCATACTATAATATCTTGTGCAATAGAATCAGGTGTAGGAATAGATGCAAGTTCTAGTGTTCTGTTGTAAGGAATAGAAACATCCGCACCAGCTAAACGCAGTGGTGGCGCATCAAGAGCGTAAAATATCTCCTCAGCCGCCCATGCAACTACTTGCGAGCCAAATCCTCCTGTTTTATGGTCTTCCTCTACCATTACAAGGCGTGAAGTTTTTTTAATGGATGTTGCCAATGTTTCATAGTCTATAGGGTTGAGTGAACATAAGTCTATTACTTCACATGAACAATTTAATGCACTCTCAATGGCAGGAACACTCTTCATTACATCATCAACCATTTTCAGATAAGAGACAATGGTAATGTCCTCTCCCTCTTTAACAATGCGCGCTTTAAATGGGTCAAGCTGCTCTTCAAAGTTCACTTCTCCCTTTTTATTGTAGAGAAGTTCATGCTCTATAAATACAAAAGGGTCATTTGAAAGGATGGCATATTTTAGTGCATGGTAGGCATAATTTACATCGCAAACACTAAGCACCCTAAGCCCTGGTACGCTACAAAGCATCTGCTCATAACTCTCACTATGTTGTGCTGCGAGTTGTTTACTAACACCTTGTGGAAAACGCACTACCATAGGTAAAATCACTTTACCATTACTCATATAGTGGAGTTTTGCCATATGGTTTATAATCTGGTCAAACGCAAGCAGAGAGAAGTTTCCTGTCATAATCTCAGCAACAGGGCGAAGACCACCTATTGCCATTCCTACGGCATTGCCTACGATGCTTAGTTCTGCTATTGGGGTATCTATAACGCGTTCTTCGCCATATTTTTCTACCAACCCTTCAGTCACTCGAAAACTACCACCATATAGCCCCACATCTTCACCGAGCGTTACCACGGTGTCATCTATTGCCATCACTTCATCAAGTGCCTTGTTTAGTGCTTCACGGTACAACATCTTAGACCTCCTCTACAAAAACATGTTCAAACAGAGCTGCTGCGTTTGGCTCTGTTGCATTTTTAGCAAATTCTACTGCTTCATCAACTGCTTTTTGTGCTTTTTGTTCAATCTCTTGCAACTCTTTGTCACTACACATCCATCGCTCTAGCAACTCTTTTTTAAAATGTACCAGCGGGTCTTTTGCCTTGCAATGGCTCATCTCCTGCGTACTTCTGTAACTATTAGGATCACTTACGGAATGACCCTCAAATCGGCATGTAAAAGCCTCTACAAAAATAGGACCATGCCCATCTTCGATGAGTTTTTGAGCCTCTTTAATTGTCTCATAAACTGCTTCGGCTTTCATACCATCAACAGAGAGTGTCATCATGTAGGGTTCTGCTTTTTTAGCTTGTTCACGGAATGGTGCGGAGCGTTTTATATTTGTTCCAATGGCATATTCATTGTTTTCACATAAGAAGAGGAGGGGGAGTTTGTGTGTTGCGGCAATATTTAACGATTCAAAAAATGCTCCACCATTACTTGCTCCATCGCCAAAAATAACCATAACACCATCTTCACTCCCTTGGAGTTTTCGAGCATAGGCACACCCCACTGCGTTTGGAATTTGTCCCCCCACAATGGCATCGCCTCCGTAAAAGAAACGAGAGGGCTCAAAGAGGTGCATACTGCCACCTTTACCACCACTTATCCCCTCAGCTTTGCCAAAGAGTTCTGCCATTACTGCTTTTGGTGCAATTCCTCTTGCCATAGCCATAATATGCTCACGATAAGTTGAAAAAATATCGCCTTTTTCAAATGCTTTCATGGCAGCAACA
>NZ_JALUKE010000163.1 GCF_027056685.1 Sulfurimonas sp. | reverse complement strand
CACTAAAAGTCGATGGTGTTTATGTTATGAAAACAAGTGAAGATAATACTAAATCCGGAACCTATACGCGTTTTGGAGCAAACCATGGCAATCACAAAGCAACCATTGGTATTATGTGTCATGAGTTGGGACATGCAGCTTTTTTCTTAAAAGATTATTATGATAATGGCGGTGGTTCAGGTCTTGGCTGGTATGATATTATGAGTGGTGGTGCATGGGCATATCAACCATCAGATAGTTATGAAGGAGAGACGCCGACACAGTATAGTGCCTTTAATAAAATAGATGCGGGACTTGATGAGAATGTCACAACACTCTTTGGAACTGATACAGTGACTATTGGCTGTAGTGGTAGAGATTTTATAAAGCTTAAGACTTCTAAATCAAATGAGTACTTTTTGCTTGAGTGTAGAGATACGGCAAAGAGAAATTCAGATATTAGTCTCTCAACTGCAGATGCTGCGTTTGGGGACAATACACTTTTTACAATGATGTACCATGTTGATACTAATAAAGCAGATAATACACAAAGTGGTAGACAGACACAGAGTAATCACTATATGGTTGCAGTTGTCGAGAAAGATAGTTCTACTCTTATGACAAATACAGAGGATATATATGCTGATTTTTCTGATGTTTATACGCAGGGTGATCTTATCAGTAAAACAAACTTGTATGATGGAAGCAGTACGGGCTATGGTATAGAGGTTGTGAATGCTGATTATACCAATAGAGAAATGACTTTGAAAGTTACAAAACAATAAGGAAAAGATATGAAAAATTTAGCTGTTTTATTTGTTGTTATTTTGTTAAATGTTGCTGCGTTTGGCGCACCTGCTTTGAATAGAAAGATTACCTTTACTCAGCCTGATGGCACACAATTCGTTGGCAAACAAAAGGGTGATGCCTCTTTTCACTGGATACAGAGTGGTAGTGACATCGTTATATATAATCCAAAAGACAAGTACTACTACAAAGCGATTGTTGATAAAGAAAAAGGCATACGCGCAACTACACAAAAGATGGGGCAGGGCAGTGTAAAAATACAAGGGTTAAACGCAGCGGTTTCTCAACCAATGCAGCCAGATGCTACAATAGAACAAACGCTTCGTTTTTTACATAAAAAAGCAAAACAAGCCAATACTCCGAGGTAGAGGAAATTTATGAACAATATGCTTCTGTATGTGGTTGTTGCACTGGGTGTATCAACACTTCTAAATATTGGATTAAAACGAATAAAAATATCACCTATTATAGGATATATTTTTACTGGTATAATTATTACATATCTGTTTAATCTACATAAATATGCACACTCTGAAGGGCTTGAGCATATTAGTGAATTTGGTATTGTATTTTTAATGTTTACAATAGGCTTAGAAATATCTTTTAGTAAAATGAGAACTATGAAGATGCTTATCTTTGGTAATGGTATTGCACAAGTTTCTCTTACTGCATTTGCCGTTTTTGGTATTGCTCATTATATTTTTACTATTGATTTTCTTGCCTCTGTAATGATAGCACTTGCATTTTCTCTCTCATCGACAGCGGTAGTGTTGACCTATTTGAAACAATCAAAAGAGATTTATACCTCTTACGGACAGCGTGCGACTGGTATTTTGATTTTTCAAGATATTGCTGTTATTCCTATTATGATTTTAATTGGTTTTCTCTCAAATGCAGGACATGAAAGTATTACTACAATTCTTTTGCATACATTTGAGAGTGCTTTTTTAGTCTTATTACTTATGTTTACTATTGGAAGAAAAATCATAGAGTGGCTTTTGCATTTTTCAGCTACAAGTGAATTGGATGAACTCTTTATGGCTTCGGTACTTTTTATTGTGACAGCAACATCATTACTAGCATATTTCATGGGATTTACATACTCTCTTGGTGCATTTATTGCAGGGATGATTATTGCAGAAACGAAGTATCACTATAAGGTAGAAGCCGATATTGCACCATTTAAAGACATTTTACTTGGAACTTTTTTTGTTGTAGTTGGAATGAAAGTTGATATTTTAGTATTTGTTGATAATTTTACATTGATTTTAGCTCTGTTCGCAATGGTATTTGTCCTTAAAACACTCATTACTTTTGCTGTTGTATCTGTTACATATAAGCCTTTGACTGGTTTGAAGACAGGTCTTGCAATTG
Organism: Sulfurimonas sp.; assembly: GCF_027056685.1. Lineage (GTDB taxonomy): Bacteria > Campylobacterota > Campylobacteria > Campylobacterales > Sulfurimonadaceae > Sulfurimonas. The sequence continues at coordinate 6,494 of NZ_JALUKE010000163.1, read as the reverse complement.
CTCAGGTAGGTGAGTTTTCTTTTGTGATTTTTGCATTGGCAAGTGCAGGGCATTTGTTAGATGAAAATTTGACCTCTTTATTAGTACTTGTTGTTATTTTTTCAATGGTTGTCACGCCTTTTTTTATACCACATGTAAAAAAAGTGGCAGAGTATATTATCCGTTCTAAGTCATCTATTCCTGAGGTTGTAGATCTTACTGAGAGAAAAGATCATATCATTATTTGTGGATATGGAGTTGTAGGCAAGTTTGTTGCAAAACATTTAGATGAGTATGGCATGGATTATATTGTTGTTGATAACTCTCCAAAGCATGTAAAAGAGGCTGTAAATAGAAATATTGAAACTTATCTTGGGGATATGTCAAAGCGGGCTATTATTGAAGCTCTGCATGTAAGAGATGCTGCTGCTGTCATTGTGACTCTGGATAATCCAGATAAAAAACAGTTAATTTGTGAAGCGATTATAGAGCAAACAAAAGAGGCTAACATCATTGTAAAAGTAGTCTCAAAAGAGGAGAGAATAAGATTGAAAAAATTAAAAAGTCCTCTTGTTGTGGATGGAAAAGTTGAAGTAGCAAGAGTGCTTGTTGAGCGAGCAATGAGTTGCCAGCTCAAGTGGCATTAGCCCTTTAGTTTCCTCTTGAACCTGGTTTGATGGCTTCACTGCCGTCTTTGCAAAGAGGACACTCATCTGGCGCATACATTTCAAATGTAAAATCAGCAAGTGCAAAAAATGGAATATTTTGTGGCAATTTACAGTTTGGTTTTGTTGCTATGTCACTATGTTCACGATGACAAAAACCACGATTTGCAAGAGCAGCAGCTCCTACTATTTCCCCGCCAAGTGCTTTTACAACAGCCGCTGCTTCCATAGCACTACCGCCTGTTGTAATGATGTCTTCACACATTAAAACTTTTTCGCCTTTTTGTACTTCAAAACCACGACGAATGTTCATAGCACCATTGACACGCTCAGCAAAGATGAAACGCACATCAAGTGCAGTTGCAAGTGCAAATCCTGCTATAAGCCCACCAAGGGCAGGAGAACATACAGTATCAATTTCAATACCACTCTCTTTAATCTGCTTTGCAAGTGCCTCTGCTAAAAGTTTTGCAGTTTTTGGATCTTCTAAAACTTTTGCAGATTGCAGATAAAACTGTGAGTGATTTCCGGAACTAAGCTTAAAATGCCCCTCTAAAAGAGCATTTGCATCCATATAGATTTTTTTTACATCCATCAAATTAAACCTTTAATATTTCAGCTTCTTTATCTTTTAAGATAGTGTCCACTTTTGAGATATATTTGTCTGTAATTTTTTGCACATTGTCTTGAGCAGATTTAGAATCATCTTGTGTGATTTCTTTCTCTTTTTCAAGTTTTTTGATTCTATCGTTTGCATCGCGTCTGTCATTTCTAATAGAAACTTTTGCATTTTCGCCCATTGTTTTCATCTTTTTCACAGACTCTTGTCTCTGTTCAACTGTCATTGGTGGAAAGAAAAGTTTAATTTGGTCGCCGTCATTGTTTGGGTTTACACCGATATTTGCAGCTTGGATTGCACTCTCTATGTCAGAGAGTAGATTTTTTTCCCAAGGGTTTACAACAATAGTTGTAGCATCCGCAGCTATTACAGAACCAACCTGATCTAGTGGTGTTGGTGTTCCATAGTAGTCGATTTTTACATTATCTAAAACAGAAACAGTCACTTTTCCAGTTCTAAGGGTTTTAAAATCTCTTTGCATATGCTCAATGCTGCCTTGCATTTTTGTTTCACATGTTTCATATATTTCGTTTAACATTCTTTTTCCTTGAAGGGTATAAAAATAAATTGTGTTATTGTAGCAAGAAATGTTTTAAGAGTGAGTAAAAGGAGAAAGTTTTAAAAGAGACAGCTACTTTGTAGCGTTTGTCTCTTTTGCAGGAGTTGTTTTAACAGCAGGTGCTGCAACATTAGTTTTTGTAACAATGTCATCAACCACTGAAGCTTGCGCAGTACGAGTGTACATATATCCCAGAGTAATTGTATTTATAACAAATAACAGCCCTACCGTGAATGTTGCTTTTGCTAAAAAGCTATTTGGACCTTTCGCTCCAAAAACAGAATCGTTTGAGCCACTGTAAGCACCAAGCCCAATGCTTGAACTTTTTTGCAACAGTACGGCTATAACTAAGATAATAACCAATACTATTTGTACGATAAGTAAAAGACTAGTAGTCATAAATAATTTCCTAAATTAAAAGTGGCGAATTATATCTAAAAAAACCTATATTATCAAACTACTAAGGTGTGGCACTTAAAAAGAGGGTATAATTACATATATACAAAAACTATTTTAAGGATAATAATTGAAAAATTTAAAAATTATGTTTGTTGTTTTGTTTGTGGCTATTGTAGGAGTGCTTCTTTTTATATCTATGGAGAAAAAACAGGTTAAACAAATTAAACCAATTGTAGGGGCAACTACTTTTGCACTGTATGATATTACGAAACATATAGCAGGTGATACTGTAAACCTTGTAAATATATTACCTTTTGGTGTTGATCCACATAGTTTTGAACCGACACCAAAATTAATGGTTAAAATAGCAAAAAGCCGTCTAGTCTTCTATAGTGGAGCAGGATTGGAACCATGGATAGCAAACTTCCAGTTTAAAGGTAAAGCTGTAAATATTAGTAAATATGTAGATTTAAGAGAGCTAAAAAGTAATGGAGATGGGGAGCAGGCGGTAACAAAGCAAAATATGCATACAAGCAGTCTGGACCCACACTATTGGTTAGATTTTTCAAATATGCAAAAAGCTACAGCTGTCATTACAAAAGAGCTTATTTCACTAATGCCTAAAAATAAAAAACTTTATCTTCAAAATGAACAAAAATATATAAAAATGCTTCAAGGCTTAAATACTCTTTACAAAAAAACGCTTACATCATGTAAAAATGACACAGTAGTTATAAGTCATAATGCACTTGGGTATTTAGCAAATAAATATCATTTTAAAGTACAATCTTTAACTGGACTCTCTCCAGAAGCAGAACCTAGCGCACAAGATGTAAATAGAATTTTTAAAGATATTAAATCTGAAGGGTTAGATACAATCTTTTTTGAAAATTTTGTAAATGACAAGCTTATTAAATCTATTGCTCATGATGCAAAAATAAAATTTGAACTTTTCGAGCCTTTAGGAACAATTACTGCAGATGAGGCAAAGGCTGGTCTTACTTATGAAGATATTATGAAAAGAAATCTTAAAAAATTAGCTAAGGCTCTTCAGTGTCGCTAAAACCAGAAGTACCAATTTTTGAGGTAAAAGAGCTTAGCTTTAGAGTGAGAGAGCAACTTATTTTAGAAAATGTCTCATTTGAAATTTTCAGTGGTGAATACATTGCTATAATAGGACCAAATGGGGGTGGAAAGACGACACTTATTCGGCTCCTTTTAAATTTAGAAAAACAGACTTCTGGTGAGATTAAGATTTTCGGTAAAAAACTAAAAGATTTTAAAGAGTGGTACAAAATAGGGTATGTTCCTCAGCGTGCGACCCTAGTAGATGAGAGTTTTCCTGCTACTGTTGAAGATATTGTAAAAATGGGTCGTGTTGCTAGACGAGGTGTTTTTGCTGGAATGAGCAGTGAAGATAGAGAAAAAGTACACGATGCAATGCAAAAGATGGATATTTTAGATCTAAAAGATAAAATGGTGGGAACGCTCTCAGGTGGGCAGAGACAGAGAGTGATGATAGCAAGAGCCTTGGCATCTTCTCCAAAAATACTTATACTGGATGAGCCAAATACAGGTGTAGATATGGTCTCACAACAGAGATTTTATGAGCTTTTAGCGAAATTAAATAGAGAAGAAAATATTACAATTTTATTTATTACGCATGATATTGGTGTTATTGCAGATGATATTGGTCGTCTTTTTACAATCAATAGAAAAGTAACTATCTGTAATGATCCAAAAAAACTTCTCAGTTGTGATGAAGTGAGTGATTTGTATGGAATTCATGCACACTCTCTTGCAAATCATAAACATGAACATTAAAGGTTTTGTATGTTTGAAATGCTAAGTTATGATTTTATGCAAAGAGCTTTTATAGCAGGGCTTTTTATAGCAACTCTGGCATCTATTAGTGGTACTTTTGTTGTACTTAAACGCTACTCTCTAATGAGTGAGACTTTAGCACACTCAGCACTCGTTGGTGTGGCCGTAGGACTTGTAGCAGGCTACAACCCTCTTTGGGTAGCAGTTGTTGTCTCCATCCTCTCTGCTTGGCTTATAGAGTACCTTAGAAGTAGTTTTTCAATCTATAGTGATGCCGTGCTTTCCATTATGCTCTCAGGCTCCTTGGCATTAGCAGTTATTATTGTCTCTTTGGGTGGAGCTTTTAACAACTCTCTTTTCTCTTATCTTTTTGGTTCAATTCTCTCTGTAAGTGATACTGATGTTTATACTATCGTTGTGTTTGGAAGTATCTCTTTGGCATTTTTACTCCTTTTTTCTAAAGAGTTATACTTTATAGCTTATGACGAAGAGGTGGCAAAAACAAGTGGTATAAAAGTGAAGTTTTTAAACTTTTTACTTGTGACGGTTGTTGCTATTATTATAGCGCTCTCCATTCGTGTTGTTGGTTCTTTACTTATTGGAGCTTTAATGGTTATTCCGACAGTAGCTGCTCTACAATACCGTGTAGGTTTTAGAAACACGATGTTTATAGCACTCTTCTTTGCACTCTTTAGTGTGATTTTTGGAATGAGCCTCTCATACTACTTTTCACTTCCTTCAGGGGCAACGATTGTACTCTCTGTTATTGCTATTTTTATTATCTCTTTGGTTATCAATAGAAAATGAAAGTAAGCTCTGAGTTTTCAAAATATGCACAGAGTTATAGTTCTCATAATGTTATACAAGAAAAAGTCGCACGAAAACTTCTCTCTCTTGTGAAGGGCGAACCTCAGTACATTTTAGATTTAGGATGTGGTAGTGGCGCTTTAGCAAAAAAGATAACATGGAGATACAAAAAATTTATTGGTGTTGATTTTGCTCCAAGAATGTTAGAGATACATCCAAAGTCTAAACATATTGAGTGCATATATGGAAACTTTAATGACAAGACTCTTTTTGAAACACTTTTAACATACCGTTTTGACTACATACTCTCTGCCTCAGCGCTACAATGGGCGCAGAACATAGAAGAGACCTTTAAAACGATACAGGAGCTTCATGCACCCGTGGCCTTGGCTATATTTACAGCAAATACATTTCAAACACTTTACAAAATAGCCTCTTTAGAAGCACTTTTACCCTCTCGTGAACTATTACAAGATTTGCAGGATCACTATTTTGATGCAGATTTTGAAGTTGTAGAATACAGATTAAAATTTGAAAATGTGCGTGAAATGTTTCGTTATATCAAACGCAGTGGTGTAAGTGGTTCGAGAAATGTATTAAGTTACAAAGAGATGAAAAAATTGATGGATGAGTATCCATATGATTATTTAGAATTCGAGGTTGCGTATATTACAAGTTAGTAATTTTTTCTAAATTATAGAGTTCGTAGCGAATAGTTTTGAATTTTTCACTATATTCAATATTTGAGAGTTTGAAAAGTTCTTCTAAAACACGGCTAGATTCTTGAGCTCGTTTGAAGTTTGCAGTGATTATACTCTTTAAATCAGTACGTTTTTGTTCACTTTTTGTAGATGATTTAAGTACATCATTGATGCTGTCACGATTTTCTAGGAGTTCTTTTATTTCATCTATTCTTGCTTGATGACGAAGTGATTTGAGTTTCGAGGAGAGTTCTTTGTTATTCTCTTTATATCGTAAGATATCTTCTATAACGCGGATGCCTTCTTTAAGGCGATTTAGATTTGCATCTATCACCCGATAAAGTTCGGGTGAGAGTGAGTTAGTCGTCATTTCCAAAAATACCAAATAGTTGTAGTAGTGCTATAAAGATATTTAGAAAGTCTAGGTAAAGCGCAATTGCACCATCAATAGGTGTTTGGTAAGCACCTTTCATTATATTTTGTGTATCAAATATTACTAAAATACTAAAAAGTATAACAACTGCACCGGCAATAATGATTTGAAACATTGGATTGCCAAGAAAAATGTTTAAGATAGAAAAACCAATGATTACAAAAAGTGCAATCATTAGCGGTTTTGTATATCCTGTAAAATCTTTAGTACTTTTAATAGCAAAGAAACTCATAGCTCCAAATACAACAGCAGTCATAGCAAATGCATTCCCTACAATAGCGCCACCACCACTCATACCTAATGTATAAGCTAAAAGAGGTGCAATAGTGAAACCTGTTACAAATACAAATGCAAACATAACAAGTAGATTAATACCAGGTTTGTTTTTTACAAATTGTAATCCAATTAAAAGACCAATTTCTAAAAAGAAGAGTGGCCACATCATAGTAGCTAAACTTGCTGCAAGTGGTACCCCCACATACGCTCCAGCTGCTCCAGCCATCATAGA
>NZ_JALUKE010000162.1 GCF_027056685.1 Sulfurimonas sp. | reverse complement strand
GTGCGAAGATTTACTCAAATGAGCCTTATGAACTTGTAAAAAAGTTTGAGGCTATGGGGGCTGAGTGGGTACACCTTGTTGATTTGAATGGTGCTTTTGCGGGTGAGCCGAAAAATCTTGAACAGATAGTGAAAATACGAAAAAATTGTAATGTAAAGCTTGAGCTTGGTGGTGGTATTCGTGATGAAGAGACGATTCAAAAGATGCTAGAAATTGGTATTGACAGAATTATTTTAGGCTCTATCGCTGTAAAAGATCCTCAGTTTGTAAAAGATATGGCAGCAAAATATCCCATTGCTGTGGGAATTGATGCTATTGATGGATATGTTGCAGTTGAGGGCTGGGGAGAAGTGAGTGCGATGAAAGCTACTGACTTGGCTAAAGAGTTTGCAAACGCAGGTGTTGAGGCTATTATCTGTACTGATGTTGGTAAAGATGGAACGCTGAGTGGTGTGAATGTTGATTTCACTTTAGATATAGCACGCGCAAGTGGTGTGAGTACAATTGCAAGTGGTGGTGTGAAGGATGAAGATGATATAAAAGCACTTATAGTTACTAATGAAGTTGATGGTGTTATTATAGGTAAGGCTTATTATGAGGGAAAATTAGATTTAGAGAAGATGTTTAAACTCCTAGATTAATAGTAATACAAACAAAATTTTGATATTATAAGCAAAATAAAATATATATTTAAAGGATTTCATTTGAAATTACTTGTTGTTGATGATAGTTCTACAATGCGTCGTATAATTAAAAATACTCTGGCTCGTCTTGGATATAAAGATATACTTGAGGGTGCGGATGGAGTCGAAGGATGGGCTCAAATGGATGCAAATCCAGATATTGAGATGCTTATTACAGACTGGAATATGCCTGAAATGAATGGACTTGAACTTGTAAAAAAAGTTCGTGCTGATGCGCGTTTTAAAGATACTCCTATTATCATGGTAACAACTGAAGGTGGTAAAGCTGAGGTTATTACAGCACTTAAAGCAGGTGTAAACAATTATATTGTAAAACCTTTTACTCCGCAAGTATTAAAAGAAAAATTAGCTGCAGTAATGGGTGTTTCCCAATAATGCAGGAGCATTATTACGAGCTTAGCGTAAAAGTCTCTTCACACCATAATTTGTATGCAGATTTTTTAGCAGATACTCTTCCTATTGGTTTTGAAGAGATTGATGGTGGTTTTGTTATTCGCAGTGAAGATAATTTAGAGACTATTGTTTGGGGTTTAGAACAATTTACTGAAGCTCTACAAAAGGCACTTGGTCAAGATATTGAGATAGAGTGTCAGCAAAAACAGCTTGAAAATAGCGACTGGGTGGAGTCTTATAAAAACTCTATAGAACCTTTGGCTATTGATAAATTTTATATTCATCCTACTTGGAGTGAAGCAAATCCAAATCTAATTAATATTGCAATTGATCCTGCTCTTGCGTTTGGTACAGGACATCATCCAACAACTGCTTCCTCACTTCGTGCAATTTCTAAATATGTACAAGAGGGCGATAAAGTTTTAGATGTAGGCTGTGGAAGTGGCATACTTGGCATGGCAGCTATGAAACTTGGGGCAGTCGTAGATGCTTGTGATACGGATCCAATATCAGTTGAAAACTCTATAAAAAATGCAAAACTAAATGATTTGGAGTTTCACTCTATTTGGGAAGGTTCAGCTACTAATTTAGATCAAAAATATAGAATTGTTGTAGCAAATATTGTTGCAGATGTATTGACATTTATTGCGAATGATCTTAAAAATGCACTAGATAAAGATGGTATTTTGGTTCTATCAGGTATTTTAGATAAATATGAAACGAAAGTGCTTAATTATTACAAAGATTGTGAGATTATAGAGAAAATAGCACAAGAAGAGTGGGTAACACTCGTATTAAAAATAAAAGAGAAATAAAATGGCGAAAAACGAGAATAATAATAACAACAATAATTTTTTTAACCAAAATCCACTTATTACATTTGCGATTTTTTCAGTTGTAGTTATATTGCTTTTTAAAGTAATGGTTGGCGATGGTGCCGGTATGACTAGTGGGGCTATGAGTGGAAATGGCGCTACAAAAGTAGAAAAAATTGACTATTCTGAATTGAAATCTTTAGTAAAAGACAAATCTGTCAAAAAAGTGGAAATAGGGCAAAGCTATATTAAAGCTGTCTCTTCTGATGGTTCTAAAATCTATACAACTCGGGTTATAAAAGGTGATCCAGAACTTGTAAAACTTTTAGATAAAGAAAAAATTGAGTATACAGGTTTTAGTGAAACAAACTGGTTTACTGATATGTTTGGATGGCTCTTTCCTTTTCTTATTATCATTGCTATTTGGATGTTTTTTGCTGGGCGTATGCAAAAAAGTATGGGTGGTGGTCTTCTTGGAATGGGAAATTCTAAAAAGCTTATTAGTTCTGAAAAACCAGATACAAAATTTGAAGATGTAGCAGGTGTAGAAGAGGCAAAAGAAGAGGTGCAAGAGATTGTTGACTTTTTAAAATACCCGGGGCGTTATGTTGAAATTGGTGCAAAAATTCCAAAAGGGGTGCTGCTTGTTGGTAGTCCAGGTACTGGTAAAACACTTCTTGCTAAAGCTGTTGCAGGCGAAGCAGAAGTACCTTTCTTCTCAGTGAGTGGTTCAAGTTTTATTGAGATGTTTGTAGGTGTTGGTGCTGCTCGTGTGCGTGATCTGTTTGAACAGGCAAAAAAAGATGCTCCATCTATTATCTTTATTGATGAGATTGATGCTATTGGCAAAAGCCGTGCAGCTGGTGGTCCAATGGGTGGTAATGATGAAAGAGAACAAACGCTCAATCAACTCCTTGCTGAGATGGATGGTTTTGGAACAGACACTCCTGTTATAATTTTAGCAGCTACAAATAGACCAGAAATTTTAGATCAGGCACTTTTGAGACCAGGACGATTTGATAGACAAGTGCTTGTAGATAAGCCAGATTTTGAAGGTCGTGTTAAAATTCTAAAAGTTCATGTAAAAGATGTAAAAATTGATGATGATGTGGATTTAGAAGAGATTGCTCGTTTAACAGCAGGTTTGGCTGGAGCTGACTTAGCGAATGTTATTAATGAGGGGGCTCTTTTAGCAGGTCGTAAAAGTCAAAAAACAGTAAAACAGCAAGATATGTTTGAAGCGGTTGAACGCGCGCTTGCAGGACTTGCTAAAAAATCACGCCGTATTAATCCAAAAGAGAAAAAAATAGTGGCATACCATGAGAGTGGACATGCACTAATGGCAGAGACAACTAAGGGTGCTAAAAAAGTTTCTAAGGTTTCAATAGTTCCTCGTGGACTTGCAGCTCTTGGATATACTTTAAATAAACCAGAAGAAGATAAATTTATGATGCAGATGCATGAACTCTGGGCAGAAGTAGATGTTCTTCTTGGTGGTCGTGCTGCGGAGAGAGTCTTTATTGGTGAGATTTCAACTGGTGCTGGAAATGACCTTGAGCGTGCAACAGACATAATAAAATCCATGGTACAGACTTATGGTATGACTGATATTGCAGGACTGATGGTTCTTGAAAAATCACGCCAGTCTTTCTTAGGTACAGGACAGCAAGCATCTCGTGAATATAGCGATAAAATGGCACAAGAGATGGATGATTTTATTAAACAGTCTCTTGATGAGAGATATGCTGCTGTTGTGGCACGCCTTGAAGAGTATAGAGATGCCATAGAAGGTATGGTTGCTCTTTTATATGAAAAAGAGAATATTACAGGTGATGAAGTTCGTAAAATAATTATAGACTTCGAAAAAGCGAACAATATAAAATCAAAAGTCGTAGAGGGTGCTGAGACGATAGAAGAAGAGCTGAAAGAAGATGCAAATATGAGTAAAACTATAATGAACGAGTCGGATAATGGACAATAATCTTTATATTTTACATAAGCATGCTATAAAATATATTGCATACGCGTTTATTGCAGCTATTATTTTTCTAATTTTAGATTTGGAATTACTGGCTGTTGCTGCGTTTATATTTATGCTTTTGAGTGCCTATGTTTTTAGAAATCCTGAAAAATCTATACAGGATTATGAAAAAAATGCTTTTGTATCCCCTGTTGATGGTGAAGTCTTAAATATAGAATATCTTGAAGATGATATGTTTGCTTATAAAGTGACAATTGCATCGCGTTATCAGGATGTTTCTGTTTTAAGAGTTCCCTATAGTGCAAAAGTTCAAAATCTAACTTTTGTAAAAGGTACTCGTCTTGCAAAGGATGCAAAGCTTTTTGATGCATTAAATGAATATGCTAGTTTTGAGCTTGTAGATGAAGATAATCATATAGTAAAAGTAGTACACAAACTCTCAAGAAGTTTTGCTCCTGTTTCTCTTGATATAAATAACAATGATGAGCTTATAAAAGGTGAGAGATATGGTACGATGCTCAGCGGTATTACTGCTATTTATTTGCCAAAATCATTTAAACTACATCTTACTGCAGGCACAAAAGTGAGTGCGAGTGAGACACTTTTAGGCTACCTTTTCTAACTTTTTAAGGTTGTGCTTGGGGATGTTGCTTCTTATAGAGTAGCTCATCTTTATTGATATTAAAGTCAAAATAGTTCGATGCAAAGTTATTACTCTTTATTTTCCCCAATTGAATTGTAGCTCCCTCATTGTTTTTTGTTTCAAGATACAGAAGTGCTAATGCATATCTACTCTCATAAAAACTTCTATTTTTCAAAATTGACAACTCAAGTAGTGCAATAGCATTGGCATGGTGATTCGCAGCAGTAGATGCTACTGCACCAAGATAAAGAGTATAGGCATCCTGAACTTTTAATGTATCTATAAGATGGTTGTAAAGCATATAAGACTCTTCATACTGTTTATTGTACAGTGCAGTCAATGCCAAAGCACTCTCAATTTCGTGCGTCTCTTGTGTCGTAGTATCAAGTTTAGCCTCAAGCTGTTTGCGTAAATAGTAGAGTTGTCCAGTAATAAGATTTTCTTGGATATAGAGATACCTTGTAACATAAGGACCATAATAGAGGTCTGTAAAGCTAAATGATTGTTTTTTTAAGTAACGATTGACATTTTCAACATATTTTGCAGGGCTATCCTTATAAAAATGTGTGTCTATATAGATAAGATGAGGAAGAATATCGTGTGGAAACTCTATCGTTAATTTTTGCGCAGCTTTTTGAGCTTTGTCATAATGGTGTAACTTCATACCTATAAGTGTGGAAAGTACCAGATATAGAGGTCTTGGTTTATAGCTATTGTCTGTCCATTCACCAGCAGAGAGATAGTCATTTGTACTTATATGAAGGAGAGTTTTGTAAAGATCACTCTCTTCGTTATCATTCTCTAAACTTACTGAGTCTGCAATAATTGATTTAAGTTTTCTTGTATTTTTGTTTATCATTTTTCCTGTCATAAGCGCATAGATACCAGAAAGATAATTTTTTGCATCAAGATGGTATGAGCGTAAAAAATGTTTATATGCTTGCTTTATATCTCCTAATTGTGCATAAGTAAGTGCAAGGTTGTACTGTAAAATTGAGTGTTTTGGTTGGATTTTAGCGAGTTTTTGTAGCTCTTTATTTGCTTCTCTTATTTTCATAGAGAGTGCTTTTTTAATGGCGCGTGTAATCCCTGCGTTTACGCTAGAAGAGGATGCGCTGCGTTTAAGATATTTTTGTGCAGATGCTACATTGTCTATATAGATATTTGCATTCCCTTTTCTGATGTAACTAATAGTCTGATTAGCATTAAAAATTTTGTATGGTGAAAAATAAAAGATTTTTTCAAAGGCAATATTTTGAGATTTAATTATTTTTGATCGGTAGAGTTTTTGTGCTTTTTGTGGATCAAAAAGAGAATTTTTTAGTTTTACTGTAATTGGGTAGTACTTGTAGACTTTATCTGGGTGCTTTTTTGTAACGCTGTTTATCTCTTGTGTAGCACTTTTAATATGTCCAGCTTTTAGATTAATTAAACCAAGTGCTAACTCTGCGCGTATTGGGTGTATCTCTTTTAGCAGGGCATCTTGAAAATGATTAGTGGCTAAATTAAAATCTCCAATGCGTGCATAGAGGAGTCCTAGGCTAAAAGTATCAGTTGGATCAGATAATTTTTCAAGTGCATCAATGGCATCATAATTATTATTGTAAAGAGCATTTATTTTTGCACTTAGATGATCTTGTGCTTCAGGATAGGTATTTGATGAAGCGTGTTTTAGTGAATTTAGTGCAGAGAGATAATTCTTTTTATAATAATTTACGAGTGTATAATAATAGGAGTATAGAGGTGAATTTATTTCATAAGGAAGATAGGCGTAGGCTAGATTTATGTAGTACTTAAAGCTTTTTTCATCATTTAGGTGCAAACAGCATACTGCTGCGTTTATAGCACTTACGCAGCGTTTTTCATTGTTTTTGATGGCATCTTGAAAAGTTTTTAAGGCTATTTTATATTGTGCCCCTTTGAGTTGTGCAACACCTAAATTGTACTCAGATATAGCTTTAGAGTATTGTGCTATGTCTTCATAAAGTGTGAGTGCTTTCTCTTTTGAACCATTGCTGTAGAGATAGTTTGCTTTTGCTATCATATTTTCCAGTTTCGTTGGTGCAACGACAACTGTTTTATTTGCATCGAGTTTTTTATCTAAAATGGAGAAGTCAATATTTTGCTGCTCTTTTGAGTGTTTAAAAAGTAGAAGAAGTACAGTTGTAACAATAAGCAGGACAACAATAATAGTAATTCCACCAAAAAGAATTATTTTTTTCTTTCTAGCCTCTTCTTCCTCATCAAAATCGAGTATTTGTTGCTCTACATCTTCATTATCTAAAGCGGCATCACTATCTTCAATGATGATAATATCGTCGTTCGCTTTAGCCATTGAGCACCCTATATAATATATTTATTGCTACTTAAGCAAAAAAAGTGCCAAGCAGAGGTTTAGTATATCACAAAATATTTTAGTTAAACTTGTTATAATTTTAAAAGAGAGTTGTATTGCTTATTTTGAGGAGAAGTCATGAGTGTAAGTATAAAAAGGAATTTTTGTTTTAGAGATTTCAACAAATGAACCACGCTCTTTTTGCTTCTACGCTTAAAAATTTAACTATTTTATATGTAGAGGATGATAAAAATATTCAGACACATATTGCCGAGTTTTTAACAAGGTATACTTCTCATCTGTACTTGAGCAATAGTGCAGAAGATGGCTTGAAACTGTATAAGAAAATAAAACCTGATATTCTTCTTCTAGATATAAATCTACCTGGTATGAGTGGTATTGATTTGGCAAAGATTGTGCGAAAAAATGATTTAAAAACTCGTATTATTATATCTACTGCTTATACGGATAAAGAGTTTTTACTTACGGCTGTTGAACTGATGCTTACACGCTACCTTGTGAAACCTGTTACTAGTATTGAACTGGTTAACGCTCTTAGTAAAGCTGCCTCGGAGTACAATAATGATGAGAATACTCAGCTTATAAATCTTGGACAAGGCTACTTCTATAATAAAGATTCAAAGTTGCTTTTTCTAGAAAATAAAGCAATATCTTTACGCCGAAAGGAGATGCAGTTGCTGGAGTTTTTTATAGCAAACAAAACGCAGACACTCTCTTATGATGTTTTACAGTATGAAGTGTGGAAAGAGACGCCAATGAGCAAAGATGCTATTCGGGCACAAATAAAAAATATTCGTAAAAAAACGCATGCTAATATTATTGAAAATATAAGTGCCATCGGGTATCGTCTTTATGCTGAGATAAATAAATGAACACTCTTTCTAATATAGCTCACAAAAAAAACTTTTCCATTGTAGATACTGCCACAATATCTCAAGCAATGGATTGTATGCTAAAAAACAAGAATGGCTCTGTAGTAGTTCTAAATAAAAAATTTCCTGTTGGAATTGTTACTGAGAGTATGCTCTTAAAGCTACTTCAAGATGGTATCTGTTTTGATGAAAAAATACTCCCCTATGCAAAAAAACCAGTTATAACTGCCCATTATAACAGACCAGTAGAATTGGCTTTTGAACTTGTGGTGACAAATAATATACGCCGTTTGGTGCTTGTAGATGATGCAGGGAAATATGCCGGTACTGTACGCCAAGAAGACCTCTTCTCTTTTTTAGAAGAGGATGTTTACAAGGTTGATTTAAAGGTCCGTGATCTTTTAAATCATGATGTAAATATTGTCACTGTATCGCCACAAACAAGCCTTCTTGATGCGTTAAAGCAGATGTCGGCTTTGAAGATAGGCTCTGTTATAGTTGCAAAAGCAACAAAAGCAGTAGGAATTGTTACTGAAAAAGATATTCTTAATGCAAGTTACAAGCATATTGATTTAAATAGACCGGTAGAGAGTTTTATGTCCTCTCCTGTTGTAAGTGTAGCTATTGATGAAGCAATAACAACGGTCATGGCACTGATGCGCAAAAATAGCTTAAGACGCGTACTTGTAAATAATGAACAGGGTGAGATGTATGCTCTTTTGACTAACAGAGATATTTTTAAACATATAAAAGGTAATGTTGCTCGTATGTTGGAGATAAAACTTCGTCATGCAAAAGAGATAATGGATTTTCTTCCTGAAGCTATTATTGAAATCTACGATACACCAAAACAGCAGGTTATTCACTGGATGAATCGCAAAGCGTATGAATATTTTGGCAGTGAGGTAGTTGAGAAACATCCACGATTTCTGTTTCAAGAGAGCTGGAAAGAACTTTATACTGCTTTAAAAAAAGAGAAAAAAATCATTAATTTTTCTGTAAAGATT
>NZ_JALUKE010000161.1 GCF_027056685.1 Sulfurimonas sp. | reverse complement strand
AGCGTATTAAGTAGTTTTAAGATATTAGGATTGCCTTTATGCTCCTCTTTTGAGAGCTCTATTGCTTCTAAAATATCTAAAAGATATAATGATGGACTTCTTTTAAACATAAATAATATCTTCAATTATCGATTTTTTTATAAAAGGGCGCAGACTTTTTTCATATCCTAAATCTATTTTTTTATTGAATTTTTCTTCTAAAAATTCTTTAAAATCATAGTAAGTGTCAAAAGAAGAGGGCATTTCAACTAGAAGATCAATATCGCTATTTTCCTGCGCTTCATCTCGTGAATAACTCCCAAAAAGCCCAATCTTGGTAACATTATAGTTTTCTTTTAAAAGTTCTTTATTTTCTCTAAGAAATTCTAAAATATACTCTTTTGTCATGACTCTTTGCCTGCCATATTTTCCACTTCAAGGACAAATCTATCTACAAGCTCTTTCTCATCAAGATTTGCTACGACTTCGCCTTTGACCATTACAAGCCCTTTACCTTTACCATAAGCGATGGCGACATCGGCGTGTTTTGCTTCGCCTATTGCATTTACCACGCAGCCCATAACACTGACATCAAGAGGTGCTTTTATGTGTTTTGTTCTCTCTTCTATTTCTGCAACGGCTGAAACTAAATCAGCTTCAATTCGTCCACATGTAGGACATGAAATGATGTTGAGTCCCTCTTTTGCCACACCACTATCTTTTAAAATGGCACGACCGACTTTTATCTCTTCTTCAAGCTCTCCTGTAATGGAAATACGCATAGTATCGCCAATTCCCTCAAGTAAAAGTGTTCCTAATCCTATGGCACTTTTAACGGTGGCATGAAAGATTGTTCCTGCTTCTGTAACACCAAGATGGAAAGGGTAGTGATTTTTTGGACGCAACATTCTGTAGGCTTCTACTGTTCTTTGCACATCACTTGCTTTAAGTGAGATTTTAATGTCATCAAAGCCTAAATCTTCAAGATATTTGATGTTGTACTCTGCTGAAGCTACCATGGCCTCTGCTGTTGGACCATATTTATCATCAAACTCTTTTTCAAGACTTCCTGCGTTTACACCGATGCGAATAGGAAGATTTCTCTCTTGACAGGCTTTAACTATCTCTTTTATTTTTGTTTTATCACTAATATTCCCAGGGTTAAAACGGATACAATCTACAGATTCAGCTGCAATAAGGGCAAGTTTATAGTTGAAGTGGATGTCTGCTACAAGGGGCAAAGAGGTCTGCTCTTTTATGGATTTAAGGGCAAGTGCATCTTCCATATCTGGAACAGCTACACGAACAATATCTGCACCAGCAAAGTGCAAACGGTTTATCTGTTCCACTGTCGCAGCCACATTTTGTGTATCTGAGTAAGTCATAGACTGAACTGAAATAGGTGCATCACCACCAACTGCTACATCACCAACAAATATTTTTTTAGTAGGGTATCTTTTAATCATAGGGAAATTTTAGCTATATTTTGATGAAAAGGTGCTTTAGAATCTTTTTATAAGCAGTTAAATTATGTAGTCTTCATAATTGACACTGTTTTGGCAGTTGTGTTTTACCGAATAATGAAGTCTGTCAAAGAGATGGTTAATCAGTTCTAAATAGTTTTCATCAAAATCATCAGAAAAGCTAGTAGCTATAAAATAGTGCTGATGGTACTCTATGGATTTGAGAGTTCTATAGAGATTCTCAGATGCTTTAACATAACTATGTATTTTGGCTGCATCAAAGACAATACAGATGATATTGTCTGTAATACATATAAGATTATCAGTTTTTCGTAGTGTCTTTTGTAACTCTTGGGTATGAATATTCAGTGGCGTTTTAGAATAGACAATTGCAACGGAAAAGTGCGTTTCATATCTTTTTTCTCGATAAATATAGTCACCGATGATATCTAATATGGTTTGATAACAAAATCTACGAATCGAGTCTAAATCTTGTAACATTGCAGTTGTTTCATTAGACATATCATAACCCCTTGTTTTATTACTTATATCATAACCGAATCAAGGCTATAAAGCAAGCCTTGCGTTTAAAATCTAAAATCTAAATTTGTATAGAGATAGCGTCCAGGCTCATTAAGTAGAAGTTTTTGACTGCCACCTGCACTAATGAGAGTAAGGTCTGCATAGGTATTACTTTTTGCATAGGCAACATCAAAAAGATTATTTGCTCCTATTGTTATATCAAACTTTTTATTTATGGCATGTTTTATTTTCATATTTAAAACCGACCAGCCTGCAAGTGCTTGTTCTCCATTGTCTGCATCATAGTGACTCCATGCATCACTTCCCTCTACGGCAATGGTAGCAAGAGAGTTGTTTGCATACTCATAGTTAAGTGCCAATTTTCCTCGTAATGGTGCCATATCTGCAAGGTCTTTGTCATGTTGTCCTGTGAGGGCTTTGTCTTTTTGTCCGCGTTTATATGATGCGCCTATATCAAGTGTTATATCATCATTGATGTAGTAAGTACCACTGAGTTCTGCTCCATATACAGTTGCGTCGATATTTTCAAAAGCATTAGCAGTTTTATCTGCGTTTATATAGATATAGTTACTTAACTTGGAGTAAAAAGCTTTGATTTTAAAATCAAAATAGTCATTGTTTGTCTTAAATCCTGCATCAATCTCTTGGTTTGTTGTTTGTTTAAGATTAGGAGTACCTATTGTTTTGCCACTTTTCATAAAGTAAAGCTCTCTACCATCAGGGATTCTTGAAGCCTGCCCAAATCCTGCAAAGAGTTTGTTCTCACTGTTGAGTGCATAAGTAGTGAAAATATTTGCATTGAGTGCATCATAGGTATTTGATTGGTGGGCTGCATTATCATCTTGTACTTTGGAATGGTCATATCTTGCGCCAATTTTAACATTAAACGCAGCGTAGTCTTTTTCCAATGTTGCAAAGAGGGCTGTATTCGTTGTAAGGGCATTGTCGATGCTATCTCCTAAAAATTTGCCACTGACATTGTTTACATACTCTCCTGTCCATGTTCTTTTACTTGCATCAGCACCGAGAAGTAGTTTATATGTTTCAAGTTGAAAATTGTTTTTAAGTTTAATGCCCTGCATAGTTGTTTTCATATGATTTGTTTTGTTGTTTAGAGGATTAAGGGCGGCGTTTCTATACTCTGTACTCATTGGATGGTCAACATCTGAGTAGTAGTACTCTAAGTTTATATTTTTATATCTGTCTGTTAGATTTTTAATGTTGTAAGCTACACTGTAGATATTTGAATCATCCGAGATGGCATCCATGGGTGAGTTGGCATAGAGCACATTGTCACTTCTGTTTGCTGTTGTACTTAAACGCAGCTCTTGATTCTCAGCAGTTTTTATAAATGCTTTTGCCATAACAGACTCTTTTGTATAGGCTTGCATATCTTCATATTTTGTTTGATACTTATTACCTGCAGGTGCATTAGAGTATTTGACCTGTTCAGTTAGTGTATGCCCCTTGCCATCTTTATACTGATCACTTGACTCACGAGATGCAGTTAATAAAAGTCGGACGATGTCATTACCACCCGTAACAGTTGCACCAAATTTTTTGTAGTTCCATGCTCCAAAACCGACATTGATTTGTCCTTTTGTTTTTTTACTTGGCTCTTTTGTTGTGATTTTTACGCCACCACTCATTGTTCCATAGTTTGTAACATCATAAGGTCCTTCTATTACCTCTATGGTATCTATTTGGTTGGCAAGAACATGTGAAATAGGAGGATCCATTCTATTTGGACAGGCACCGTACACCTTTGTACCATCAACTTCTACAGAGATGTTATCTCGTTTTTGTCCACGAATTAATATATCATTTGCAATACCGCTACGACGGCTCATATCGACACCTGGAACACTTTGTGAGAGTGCATCAGCGACATCTGCTG
The DNA here is from genome assembly GCF_027056685.1 of Sulfurimonas sp. Lineage (GTDB taxonomy): Bacteria > Campylobacterota > Campylobacteria > Campylobacterales > Sulfurimonadaceae > Sulfurimonas. The sequence continues at coordinate 20,185 of NZ_JALUKE010000161.1, read as the reverse complement.
AGGTTTTTACATTTTGTGCAACATCTGTAAGTGTTGTTGATTCTATGTTTATTGGGGAGAGCTCAATTTCTGATGCATAGAGCGCAGAAATAGTGAAGAGTGATAAGATGACTGTCTTTTTCATAATGAGTTACCTATAGATTTTATTTTTCTTAAATTTATCATTTTATTTTTACATTTAAGAATATTTCTTTGTAATGGTATAAAAAAAGTGTTACAAAAGTGTTAAGTAGCTACAATTACACCTATGAATAAACTCCAAAAAATACAACGAACCATATTAATAGCGTTGGGCTTTGCCTTGGCAACATACCTCATAACGAGTGGAACAGCAATGTTAAAACAAAAAGATTTAAAAGTTCATACTAATACAGTGAAGTGAGCCGTGCTGGCGAATGAGTACAGAGCAGTCAATAGCGACTACCTCTCTTTGTGGAAAAGTTTTTCTAAAGATGTCTAATGCTGCTTCATCTGTTTCTACATTGTAAATAGGGACTAATACAGCACCATTGACAAAAAGAAAATTTGCATAAGTTGCAGGAAGTCGTTCCCCCTCAAAATAGACTGATTTGCTCATAGGCAGAGCAATAAGTTTAAAATTCTTTGCGCTTGCTATTGTTTTTAGTTCTTTTTCCATATTTGTTAGTGCTTCATAGTGTTCATCATTCTTATCTTTACATTGTACATACATGATGGCATCTTTTGCAATAAAACGAGCCAGGGTGTCTATATGTGAGTCAGTATCATCTCCTGCAAGGTGACCATGTGAGAGATATAAAATCTCTTTGACTCTAAAATAGTTTTGTAACTCTTTTGTGATGGTCGCTGCGTTTAGATTTGGGTTTCTGTTTGGATTGTGCATACAATTTGTAGTTGTAAGAATTACTCCATCTCCATTGCTCTCTACGCCACCACCCTCAAGTACAAAATCTATGGATTGCATAGGGTATTTATAGTAAGAGGAGAGTGCTTTGCTCATTTTGTTATCTTTTGTATGTGCAAATTTATTGCCCCAGCCATTAAATTGAAAATCAAGAAGCTTTTTTTCGCCATTTTCTATAATTGTAAGTGCAGAGCAGTCTCTTGCCCATGTATCATCTGTTTCATATTTAATAAATTCAAGGTTGTCAAACTCCTTAAAGTGCTTTTTTACTGAGTTTATGTCATAAGCAATGACAAGACATTTTTGCTGTTTTCGTACTGCGTTTATAATATTTACAAATGTAGCTTGTGCTTCTTGCAAATATTCTGCCCAATCTGTTTTTTGATGGGGAAAGATGATTTGTGTAAAATCTTGTTTTTCAAACTCAGCAATTAATTTTTTTTGTGTAAACATACTGTATAATTCTCCTATGGCTTTCATTACTTTAAATAAAACAAATTTTTTTAATAATCTTGACATTATTACGCAACTCACTTGTACAAAAGATAAAATCGCCCTTGTTCTAAAAGATAATGCCTATGGGCATGGACTTTTAGAAGTTGCAGCGATGGCGGTGGAGTACGGCATTACAAAAGCAGTGGTACGCTCATGTGAAGAAGCTCAAAAAATAGAAAATTATTTCTCCTATATTTTAGTTTTATCCGATATTCCTGCAACTCCAAGCCAAAAAATACGCTACACCATTAATGACTTAGCACAGATAAAAAAGTTTGCAAAAGATACAAAAGTGGAGTTGAAAGTAGATAGTGGGATGAATAGAAATGGTATAGAGATGTCTGAGTTAAGCGCTGCGTTTAGGCAGATACAAAAGCAAAAACTACAACTTGAAGCCGTTTTTACACACCATAGCTCTGCCGATGAAAAGAATGAAATATATGATTTACAAAATAATAATTTTATAAAGATAAAAAAAGAGGCGCAAAAACTTGCACAAGAGTATGGTTTTTCTCCGTTACGATTTCACTCTTGTAACTCTGCGGCTCTCTTTCGAGAAGAAGATTTCAATGAAGATATGGCACGAGTTGGCATTGGGGCATATGGGTGTTTAGAGCTTGAAGATAATGAAAATGTGAATAAACTAGCTCCCATCCTTGCACTTTATGGAGAAAAACTCTCATCGCGACTTTTAAAAGAGGGTGAGTGCGTTGGTTATAGTGCCACTTTTAAAACGCAGGAGCAGTGTAGAGTGAGCAATTATGATATTGGCTATGGAGATGGTTTTTTAAGGAGCTGTTCAAACCACTATGTTACCCCGCAAAATATTAAAATTGCGGGACGAATATCTATGGATAACAGCTCTTTTATAACAGATAAAGAGTCTCTTTTAATATTTAATGATGCAAGAGTGGCTGCAAAGCAGGCTTCTACTATAAGCTATGAGGTGCTAACCTCTTTAAAGCCATACCTTAAACGCAGCGTTATTGAACAGTAACCTTTACAACTGCACTAGGACAAATAACGCCATCAATGCCTAAAAGTACCAACTCCTCTATCTCTTTTTCATTCTCAATGTGTGCGAGTATTTTTGCATCAAACAGATAATTTTCCGCTATTTTTTGTGCAGTTTTTGCAAGCGAATTTTCCACCACAATGTAGTCTGCATTTAGTGCTTCAGCGTATGCAACTTCTGTAACATTTTTTACTTTGAGTGCGAAACTTATTTCATTCTCTTGCAGGTAGGCAATGATGTCAAGATTTTTCTCTTCAAACTCTACATATAGGGTTGAAGATGGCGGCGTTGTAAGGATGGAATCAATGTCAAAAACATGATAAAACTTAGGGCTTTGTAAAAACCTATGACCAAAAAAGAGCACTACTTTGCCTCTTTTAAACACTCGCGTGAGCAGTAGTATTTTCCATTACTTAAAATAGCCTCTTTTACTTCCACATAAACACCGCAGTTTGCACACTCTGTCATGTCGTTGATTTCAGGGTTTGTTGCTTCTGTTTTTGCTTTTTTAGGTTTTCTTGTTCGTGCTTGTGTTACTGGTTTTGTTTTAAAAAACATAATATATACAACTGAAATTACAGCTGCAATAATAAGAAATTTTAGTATCATATATCTTCTCCTAGAAGTAAGTAGTGTCTGTTGTCTTGTTCTATTATTTTATAGTTCATGCCCTCTGTAACATCGCTCATCTCATCAAAAACTTTTTCACCTTTGTAAAAAAGAAGTTTGGAGTGTGCATCTCTGAAATTTTCGCTGAGTTTGAGTAGCATTTTTGTATCTGTTACAGCGCGTGAAGTAATGATGTCAAATACTTCACTCTCCATCTGCTCGACTCTTTTTTTTACTACGCGAACATTTTGTAGCCCTAAATCTGCTTTTATAAACTGTAAAAAACTTGCCCGTTTTGCAAGGGGTTCTACAAGTGTTACCTGCGTTTGAGGAAGTGCAAAGGCGAGTATCATCCCCGGAAATCCAGCACCCGTTCCTATATCCATCAAAGAGTCTACTTTAGGTAAAAATTTTACAGCATAAGCAGCATCATAAATAAAACTATCTACAGTTTTTTCATCTTTTGCACCTGTAAGATTATGAATTTTATTCCACTTATGGAGGTGCTCTTTATATTTTTGTATATTTGTAAAAAAATTGTCTGGCAGGTTGAGATCTGCGTTTAGAAGTGCATTTTTTAAATTCAATAAATTTCCTTACATTTTAAGAGAAGAGTTTTTTCATCATCGTGAAAAAGATTTTAAAAATCCCTTTGTTCCCTACAAGATTATTAATAAAATCATCATAAGAGACACCTTTTTCTTCAAAGAAGCCTCGTAAATATTTTTCACTAGTGTCCATGCCACCTTTTTCTTCTATTTCGATAAGTTTCGCATAGATTGGTTCTATGGCTTCTACTGCATCTTTTGGAGCTGCTTTTCTAAAGGCTGTATGTGAAATTATTTCATTTGTTATGGGGTCTACTTTTGGTTCAAACTCTGTTATCACCCAGTAAAAACTCCCATCTTTTGCTAAGTTCTTTACTATTGCCATAATATTTTGAGCTTTATTAATACGGTCCCACATCATTTTAAAGACAACTTTTGGCATATCAGGATGCCTAATAATTGAGTGTGGTTGTCCTATAAGCTCAGTTTCGGAGTAGCCTGAAATCTCTACAAAGTAGTCATTTCCATACTCAATAATTCCTTTTGGATCTGTTTTGGAAACTATGTATCTTTTTGGATTTAGTTTTATTTCATTGGCAATTGGTTCTGGATGTTTCAAATCAACTCCTATATAAGAATTAAAGTAGATTATATAATTTTATTTATTAAATTTATGCAATAATAGGCTAATTTGATATTTAGGTTGGTATAAATGACAAAATCACAAACTTTGCAAGCTATAGAAAAAGTTAAATTATCACATATTGAGCAGATGGAAAAAATTGACTTAATGCTTAGAGGTATGAGTGTAAAAAATCCAACGACTGTTTCTAAAATGAAATGTGAATTTGGTGAGTGGCTTTATGGTGAAAATAGTGCTTTTATTGCAAATATTTTGGGTGCACAATTTTATGAAGAGCTTGACAGAGAGCATGAGGCATGGCATATTGAATATGCTAAAATTAATGCGCTTTTATTACAGCAGAAGAAAGAGGGTTTTTTTACAAAAGTTTTTTCTTCGAATAAGCCAGATACACTGAGTCTTGACAAGGCAAAAACTTATTATATAGAGCTAGAAGCAATAACTAAACGATTAGTAAAAATATTAGATAAATCTACAAGACGAATCAGTGCAATCAATGAATCGAAATTTCTTTAAAATGTCTCTAAAAATTTTCTCATCTCTTGGCTAGGAAGTGGCTTAGAATAGATATATCCCTGTACACATTCGCAACCATTTTCGAGTAAAAACTCTTTTTGAACTTCGGTTTCAACACCTTCTGCGATAAGCCCAAGGTTGAGACTCTTTGCAAGTGCAATGATTGCTCTAATAATGGCCATTCCATCTTCATCATTCGGTATATCATCTACAAATGATTTATCAATTTTAAGCTTACTAAGTGGTAGTTTTTTAAGATATGCAAGAGAGGAGTATCCTGTTCCAAAATCATCAATAGAGATGCTAATGCCATTATCAGAAATCTCTTGGAGTTTTTTTATGGAGTGCATCGGATTATTCATCACTTGTGTTTCAGTAACCTCTAATTCCAACCACCCTTTTTGAAAATCACACTCTTTCATAGTGTTGAAAAGGTTACTGATAAAATCATTTTGCTGGAGTTGTTGCATAGCAAGATTTAAAGAGAGTTTCCCAGGGTATAAGCCATGTTTTGACCAAGCAGAAAACTGTTTCATTGCTTGCTTCATTACAATGCGGTCAATCTCTACTATCAGACTCAAATCTTCAGCCAAAGGAATAAAATCTATGGGTGATACAATTCCTAAAGTAGGATGCTGCCAACGCACAAGGGCTTCCATACCTGCGAGTTGATTATTAAAAATATTTATTTGAGGTTGATAATAGACACTAAATTGCTCCTCTTTAATTGCCATTCGCAAGCTGTTTTCCATTATGACTCTTTTGTAGGCATATGCAGTCATTCCTGTGGAGTAGAGTTGGTAGTTGTTGCGTCCTTTATCTTTTGCCTTATACATTGCCGTATCAGCAAATTTTAGCAGACTAGCCTTGTCTTGTGCGTGCTCTGGATAGATGGAAATTCCTATACTTGTGGTAATATGCAATATATTGGAGGCGATTTTTACTGGAATTTTCATTGCATCTATAATTTTATTGGCGACTGTTGCAATATCACTTAGTTTCGCAATATTATGTAAAATCACAGTAAATTCATCACCACCAAGTCTAGCAATAGTATCTTGCGCTCTTATACACTTGCTGAGTCTTTTACTAAACTCTTGTAAAACTTTATCTCCTATATGGTGTCCTAGAGAGTCATTTATATCTTTAAAATGGTCTAGATCAAGAAAAAAAAGAGCAAAACTAGAGCCCTCTTTTTTTGCTACAGATATGGCATTTGTGAGTTGTTCTTGGAATTGTGCTCTGTTTGCAAGGTTGGTAAGTTCATCATGACTTGCTCTGTGTTGGAGGAGTTTTGACTGTTTTTTCACAAGTTCAGAGACCTTTATGTTTTGCGTAACATCACTACTAAAGATAACATAAGCATCTTTGCCCTCATAGACTATTTTTTGAAGCTGTGATTGTACATGGTAGCTTGTACCATCTTTGCGTGTATGTATTACCTGCTTACTTATATATGGGCTGTTTATTTGCTCATACTCTTTTTTGAGTGTCGCAATACCTTCAATCGTGAGTTCTCTGTTTACATCTACAATATTTAGCTGAAGAATTTCTTCTTTTGTATATTCAAGAGCATTGAGTGCTGCTTTGTTGGCATAGAGATAGTTGTCGTTTTTGTAGTCAACAATATAAATTTCACTTGCAGACTCTTCTACAATTGAGCTGAGTTCTTTAGATTTTTGCTCCATTTTTACTTGCTGTGTAATGTCTTGTGTAGTGCCAACGAGTTTTATGGGTTTATTGTCTGCATCACAAACGACCTGAGAATTAATAAGAAGAGATTTGATATTGCCAGCATCAGTTTTTATTTTTCCTTGAAAGGTTTGTGGCTGGCGTGTTTGCATTAATTCTTTTATTATTTGTTGTGCTTTTTGAAGATATTCAGGAAGGAGATGCGATAAAAAGTATTCTAAACTTGGCTGTATAGAAAATGGTTTGATGTCATATATTAAGTAACTATTTTTGGACCAAATAGATTGATGTGTTATTAAATCTACTTCCCAACTACCAAGCCTACTAATACTTTCGAGTAATCGAAAAGAGTTTTCTCTTGCTTTTAATTTTTTTAAAGCAGTTGGAACATCATCTTTTTCTATATCAATTGGCATCTATTCAGTCCTTTGGAAGCATATGCCCCATTTCGTCGCGTTTAACATTGAGATATGCACTGTTATGCATATTTGGTTCCATAATGATAGGAATACGCTCAACAATCTCTACTCCGCTTATAGAGTTGATTTTATCAGGGTTATTCGTTAAAAGTTTTATTTTGTTGATATTATAATGGTTTAAAATAAAAGTTACAACTTCATAAGTTCTCTCATCTGCTGCAAATCCCAGTTGGTGATTTGCTTCAACAGTATTAAAGCCCTTGTCTTGCAAGGCATAAGCATTTATTTTGTTTAAAAGACCAATGTCGCGTCCCTCTTGTCTTAAGTAAATAACCATGCCACCCGTTTCGTTTGCCATTTTAAGACCATACTCTAACTGGTCACGGCAATCGCACTTCAAGCTTCCTATGGCATCACCTGTCAAACATTCAGAGTGTACTCTGACTATTGGCACCTCTGCTAACTCTTTAGCTGCAATGACAAGATGCTCTTTTGCACCCTGTTTAAATGCTTTTACATTAAAATCACCAAATCTTGATGGTAAATTTGCTACTTCTGAAATTTCTATATTCATTCTTTAATCTTTAAATGGGTAAAATATTTGTCTAAAAATTATTATACCAAAATAAAGGTTTGAAAATGTTTCAAAGATTCCGTAGAACACGCTTAAATAAACAGCTTCGCTCACTTGTAAGAGAGACACATGTATCAACAGATGATTTTATTTATCCTCTTTTTGTAAGAAGTGGTGAAAATATCAAGACAGAAGTTGCCTCTATGCCAGGTGTATTTCAGATGAGTATTGATGAGGCAATAAAGGAGTGTGAAATACTTAAAAGTCTTGGACTTTATTCTATTATACTTTTTGGTATTCCTGATGTAAAAGACTCCATTGGGAGTGATGCTTTATGTGAACATGGTATTATTGCTTCAGCAGTGCGTGCCATAAAAAAAGCACATCCAGATATGTTTGTTGTAACAGACCTCTGTTTTTGTGAATATACCGATCATGGGCATTGTGGAATTATTGATGAAGAACATGAGACAGTAGACAATGATGCAACACTTGAAATTTCAGGGCAACAGGCAATAGTCCATGCAAAAGCAGGAGCAGATATGATAGCACCATCGGGTATGATGGACGGTATTATTGAAACAATTAGAGCTTCACTTGACAAAGCAGGATTTGAAAATCTTCCTATTATGGCATACTCCACAAAATTCGCTTCAGGGTACTATGGACCATTTCGTGATGTGGCAGAATCTACACCGAGTTTTGGCGACCGTGCTTCGTATCAGATGGATCCTGCAAACCGTCGTGAAGCAATTGCAGAGAGCATAAGTGATGAAGCACAGGGTGCAGACATCTTGATGGTAAAACCAGCTCTTGCTTATCTTGATATTGTACGAGAGATAAAAGATAATACAAGCCTTCCTATGGCAGTCTATAATGTAAGTGGTGAGTATGCCATGATTAAGTTTGCTGGTATGAATGATTTGATTGATTATGACCGTGTTGTGATGGAAACGATGATAGGCTTTAAGCGAGCAGGTGCGGATATAATTATCTCTTATCATGCAAAAGAAGTGGCTCAAATGCTACAAAAAAGTTAATTTAAAGAAAAGGATTTTATTGTGAGACATTTTTTAACACTTAAAGATTTTACTAAAGAAGAGATTTTAGAAATTATCGAGATAGGCTTAGAGATAAAAAAAGATTTAAAAGCTGGTATTTATAAAAAAGAACTTGAGATGCAAACGCTGGCTATGATTTTTGAGAAGAGTTCCACACGCACGCGTGTAAGTTTTGAGACTGGAATGTTTCAGCTTGGTGGGCATGCACTCTTTCTCTCAAATCGTGATATTCATTTAGGAAGAGGGGAACCTGTAAAAGATACAGCTCGTGTTATCTCTTCAATGTGTGATATGGTAATGATAAGAACTTTTGAGCACTCTATGATAGAGGAGTTTGCTTCTTACTCAAAAGTGCCTGTGATTAATGGCTTGACAGACTCTTTTCACCCTGTACAACTTCTAGCTGATTATATGACCATAAAAGAGTATGGTATGGAGAAAAATCTTGTTGTTGCTTACATTGGTGATGGAAATAATATGACAAACTCTTGGTTGATGCTTGCTGCAAAACTTGGATTTGAGCTACGTATTGCAACCCCAAAAGGATATGAAGTAGATAATGCAGTGCTTCGTGATGCCATGGATATTGCACAGCAGAGTGGTGCTGTTATTAAAGTAATGAACGATCCAAAAGAGGCAGTTCGTGGTGCGACAATGGTTACAACGGATACTTGGGCATCTATGGGGCAAGAGGGTGAAAAAGAGCAACGCATAAAAGATTTTAAAGGCTTTATGGTAGATGGACTTATGATGTGTTTGGCTGATAGAGATGCGAAATTTTTACATTGTCTTCCTGCCTACAGAGGACAAGAAGTAAGTGAAGAACTTTTGGAAGATCATGCTGACATTGTATTTTCCGAAGCCGAAAATCGCCTGCATGCTCAAAAAGGGCTTATGGTGTGGTTAGATAGACAAAGGGGTTAAAACCACCCTTTTGAATCTTTTAGCATAGCTTGATCAAGTGTGTTATACGCTCTTATAATCGCAGAAATTAAGTCTGTACCCTCATCAAAGTAGTCATCTGGATTCACTTTAGATGGATTTGTAAGTAGTCTTTTTTGAGCTAACTCAGTGTATTTTTTTACTTTTGTATTAATCGATGCGAGTTCTGTGTTAATACTTGATGGCAATTTATCTGAATATTTAGAAATAATTTGATTTAACTGCACTTGCAGTTGTTGGTTTGCATTCGTTAATTGGTAGATTAAAGCTTCAATTTGTTGTTTATCATCTTTTGTTACTTTTTCTTTTGCGGCAATACCTGCACCCAAACCTCTTAATCGTCCTGTAAACTCAGTCATAGGTAGCATACTTTCCATCATAAGCGATGAACTCTCTTTTGCAAACGGTGTTAAATCTTTAGCAAACCTTTTACTAACACTTTGTGCAAGCATAAGTGTTTGTCCAATCTGATCTGTGTAGTCTGAAAAAGATTTGGCAGGTTTTTGTTTAAAAGCTCTATGATTAAGTTTGATAAGTGCTGTAGAAATTGCAGTTGCTCTACTGTTAATAACAGGATCACTAGCGAGTGAAAAAGATTCCATATTTCCTATGGCCTTTTTCATATTATCTCTATTTGCATAGACGAGCAGCATCGCAGCTACATTACCATTAAGGTATGAGTTGGTGAGACCTCGTGTTTTTTGTGTAGAGATAATCAAATCTTTTAGATTGTCAATATATTTACTAGTTTCAGCTTGTGTGGAATTACCAAAAAATGATTTGGCTTCCAAATTTACCAGTAGTAAGAGTGTAAGAAGAATGAGACGCATCTGTTTTTCCTTTTTTTAAAATTTTTGATGTTTTAATATTTAATTCCAGTTAGCTGACGAATATTTTGCATAAGTGGTTGTGCTATTTCTCTAGCTTTACCTGCTCCTGCGTTTAGAATATCACGAACTTCATCTTGATGTGTTTGGTAGTACTCTTTTTGTTCTCTATAAGGTCTAAAGTATTCCCAAATAACATCATGCAAATAGAGTTTGAAGTGACCATGTCCTTCTCCTCCGCGTTTATACCTCTCTTGAAGCTCTTGGCACTCATTTTCATTTAAAAATAACTTTGCCATATTGTAAACATTACAGTTTTCATACTCTTTTGGTGCTTCAAGTGCTACTTGCTCTGTTACAATTTTTTTAATGGTTTTGAGTTGTTTTTTCTCTTCGCCAAAAATATTTACAGTGTTTTTGTAACTTTTTGACATTTTTTGTCCATCAGTTCCAGGAACTGTTGCAACATTGGCTTCTATTTTAAATTCAGGAAGTTTAAAAATTTCACCATATTCATTGTTAAATTTTATGGCAATGTCACGGGCAATCTCTACATGTTGAATCTGGTCCTTTCCTACGGGAATAATGTCAGGAGAGTAGAGAAGTATATCTGCTGCCATTAAAACAGGATATGAAAAGAGTGAATGGTTTGCTGAGATGCCTTTTGCTACTTTGTCTTTGTAGCTGTGAGCGCGTTCAAGAAGTCCCATTGGTGTAAACGCAGAGAGTACCCAGTATAGTTCAAGTACTTCTTTTACATCTGATTGTACCCAAAAAGTTGATTGTTCAGGGTCAATTCCAAGTGCTAAAAAGTCAGTAGCAGTTTGCATTGTAAGCTCTGCCAGTCGTTGTCCACCATTTCCGCTACTCATAGCGTGATAGTTTGCTATAAAAGCAAAAGTATCACTCTCTTTTTGAGCATCTACCATTTGCTTTATTGAACCAAAGTAGTTGCCAATATGTAAATCACCTGAGGGTTGAATACCAGTTAATACGCGCATAATAAAGATTCCTATTTTTTTTAGCGCATATTATACCCATCTCAGCTTTATTTTGTTATTATGAGACAAATATATATGAGCTTATAGGGCTTTAAAAAGGATTTATGATGAACTTACAAATTCATGCAAAAGATTTAACACTTAGTGACGCAACAAGAGCGCATATTGAAAATGCTGTGGAGGTTTTTAGAAAATATTCTTTAGATATTACAAGTATCCACTGTAACTTAAATGCTCAAAAAAAAGGTGTAGAGGTAGAATTTGAAATTCGTATTGCACATGCAGAGCCAATTATTATTACACAAAATGATGATGCTTTGGATGCGGCAATTGATATTGCAGTTGATAGAGCAGAAAAAGCACTTCGTCGTCTTCATGACAAAATGACAGATCATAAAAATTCTTCAATAAAAGAGTTAGAGACTGTTGAAGCATAAGGTAAGAATTCGTTGAAAATTTTATTTTTATTACTATTTGCCTTAAACCTCATAGCAGCAGAGCGTTACTCTGTGAGGGTGGCTTCTGCGGTAGCTACTGATTATGACTTCGGTCAAATTGTTATAGGAAGCATGGGGAAGTTTCAGCCATATTCTACTGTATATGCGTTAGATGGTGGTTATTTACTCAAGTCATCTACAGATTCTCTCCCTTTTGATTTTTATATAAAGAGTGGCGTTGCTTATTTTGAACAAAATCCTTCTCTTAGTCCAATTTATGAGATGACACTTTATATAAAAGCTTACTATAACATTGATTTTTTAGACAATCGAGTGCGTGTTGGTTTTGGTGAAGGTGGTTCATATACAAGTGCAATTTTAGAGGTTGAAAGGGAAGATGCCATTTCAAATAATGATAATAATTCCTATTATTTAAACTATTTAGATGTAAGTTTAGACTTTGATTTCGCAAAACTGATACATGCAAAATCTTTTAAAGAGTTATATGTCGGTGTTTTACTAAAACACCGTTCAGGTATTTTTGGTCTTATTAATAATGTTCGCCATGGTGGTTCAAACCATGTTGGATTTTACATAGAAAAAAACTTTTAGGAAAGAAAATGTTATATAATTGGATTTTATGGTTTCATGTCGTTTCAGTAATCTCATGGTTTGCAGTGCTTTTTTATCTCCCTCGTTTATATGTTTATCATGTAGAAAACAGTGACAATAAAGGTTTTATTGAAGTTGTGAAAATTCAAGAGATGAAACTTTACAAATATATTGGCGTGCCTTCAATGTGGGCTACAATTATTAGTGGCTCTTTTTTAATCTATTTTGGAAATTGGATGAGTTCACATTGGTTACACATAAAGCTGTTGTTAGTGGTGATTCTAATAGGGTATTTTCACTCTTTAGGTGTCTTACGCATTAAACTACTTGAAGATAGATGCACAAAAAGTGGAAAGTTTTTCCGTTTTTACAATGAAGTGCCTACAATTCTAATGCTCTTAATTGTGGCAATGGTTGTATTTAAACCATTTTAAAAACAAAACAAAGATTTATTTCTTGTTCTGCTCCTCTTCTTTCATTTTTTTATAGAAGTAAAAGCTGAGAGCTGTTAGCCCTAAGCCTCCTACAATAAAAGTGAGTGCAAGTGCCATTACTTCTCTCCTCGTTTTTTTGCTTTAAAGAGAAGTGGTGTTCCAGTAAAATCAAATGCCTCTCTCATTTTATTTGTCAAATAGCGTCTATATGTAAAGTGTAAACCTTTTGGTTTATTCATAACAATGGCGATTTTTGGTGGTCTTGTTTCGTACTGTGTTGCGTAGTAGATGCGAATGACCTGCCCATGCATACTTGGAAGTGTATGTCTGCGAAGTGCTTTTTCTATCACTTCATTGAGTCTTGATGTTGTAATTCTTTGTGAGTAGTTTTCATTGATTTGTAAAATCATATCATGCAATTTATCTACTCTTTGGTGTGATTTTGCAGAGAGTGTTAAAATTGGTGCGTATGCTAAAAACTTAAATCTATCACGCACCTCTTGAATGATTTTATCATGCTCTTCGCGTTTTGCGATGTCCCATTTATTAAGTACTATAATGCAGGCAAGTCTGTTTTGATCAACTAATCCTGCTATCTTCTCATCAAGGTCTAAAAAAGGCTCACTTGCATCTAAAACAACTAAAGCCATATTTGCATTTTCAAGCATATCTTTTGTACGCATCAGTGCAAATTTTTCTATTCCTACGATTTTACCGCGACGACGAAGTCCTGCAGTATCCACAAATGTAAGTTGTTTGTCTTTGTAGTTGATAGTCTCATCAATAGGGTCAATAGTCGTTCCAGCGACACTACTTACAACCGAGCGCTCTTCTCCGAGTAGGGCGTTAAGTAGAGAGCTTTTTCCAACATTTGTACGCCCAATAATGGCAATTTTAATGTGGTTGATGTCATTTTCATCAAACTCTTTAATACGGTCATTTTGAGCAAAGATAGAATCATCCTCAACTTCATCTTCATCCCAGTAGATAAAGCCATCATCCTCTTCATCTTCGGCATATTGAGAGAAAAATGTTTCATCATCGATGGGCTCTTCTTCAATAACTTCTACTGCGACTTCTTCTTCATCCTCTTTTATTTTATCACTCTCAGGAAGTTTATCGTATATCCATTCTAAAAGTTCTACTGTGTTTCTGTTGTGTGAAACGGAAATTCCAAAAATGGCATCTGTACCAAACTCATAAAATTCCCAAAGTTTCTCTTTCATTTTGTCATTATCGATTTTATTTACTACAAGGGCAATATCTTTTCCCATAGCTTGGAGTTCATAAAAGAGTTTTTTATCCTCATCTTCAGGAAGTCCTTTACCATCCACCATATAGAGAATGATGTCCGCTTTGTAGGCAGCTTTGAGTGACATCTCTTTTATTTTATCAAAAAGTTCACACCCTTTGTCGAGTCCACCAGTATCAAGAAGTTGCGCCTCTTTGTCAATGATGATGGCAGTTTTGCGTTTAACATCTCGTGTTGTTCCTGCCAAATCCGAAGTGATAGCATCACGATTTTTTATAAGACGATTAAAGAGTGAGCTTTTTCCAACATTTGGACGACCGATAATAGCGATTTTTTTCATGGGGCATACCTTGTAAAACTTATGAAAGAATTTTTATGAAATTATAGCTAAATTTCTGGCTTCCCCATGAAAAGAGTTCTCCTAGTCTGTAGGAAACTCTTTGTCAAGATTTTCTAAGGCCTGTTTTGACTGGAACTGCTGCCAGAGTGCATTGTTGTCTTTGTAGCTTGAATTAACATTTTTTTTAAGAGCATCCTTAACCGCCTCATTAACATTTTTTTGAGGAACGGTCACTAGCATATAGATAGCACCAGAGGGAGCATTCCACATATCTACTGCTTTTGAACCTTTGAGATCCACTTTTGCTACTTGTTTTGTTACAGCCGTTGTCACTTTGTCTACAGTTTCAGCTGAACCGTTTCCAGTTGCGCGTGTAAAACCTTCCATCTTATCTTTTACCTGCGTTTGAATCTGCTGTGCCAAATCTGAACGACCGTTCATAAGTGCAACGCGTCTCATATGTGCAATACCTGCAGCACTTTTTTCAGCGACACCAACACCTGCATAGTACCCATCAACTTCTGGAATACAGGTCCATCTTGGTGCATCGACACCCTCTTGTTGACAGGTAAAAGTAGGATTATATTTTTGTGGTTTTGGCTCTTTTTTAGAGCTACAAGCTGTAAATGAAACTGTTACAAGCGTTACAAGTGCTAAGTTTTTCAAAATTTTTCTCATTAAAATCACCTTCTTCTTATTTTGTTGGTACTATAATAGCATAAAAAATATAGGATTTTTATGAAACAATATTACTCATATACTGCGTTTAGTAAAGACACAAAACAGATCATAAGAGAAGTAAAATCATTTGAGGCAGGGGCAATTTTGGCTATTGCAAGAGGGGGCTTGACACTCTCTCATGTAATGGCAGAGGGTTTAAACATACGAGATGTGCAGAGTATCCGTACAGAGCTTTATGATGGAGCGTGTAAACGCAGTGATTTAACACTTTTTGGAGAGTGCCTCTTTCGTGAGCATATACGAAAAGTTTTGGTGCTAGATGACATTGCAGACAGCGGAGAGACGCTTGCGTTTATTATGGATTACCTTAAACGCAGCTTTCCTCTCATAGAGTTTAAATCATGCACACTTTTTTATAAAAAAACATCGTTGTATGAGCCAGATGTTTGGGTAAATGAAGCAAATGGATGGATAGAGTTTTTTTGGGAGAAGGATTTTATTTAATTCTATGCCCTGCATGTTTTTTTGTAAAATTTGTGTCGTAAATATAGCCACAAATCTCAGAAAGTGTCTCTTTTTCAAACGAAAGCTCAGGCATCAGCCCATGTTTTTCAATGGCATCTTGCATTATAGAACTCTTTGCGTTTGGATGGAGTACCCATGCTGACATATAGTGCACAAACTCCTTTTTATTTGCAAATGCCTTTTTATACCTTTTTTGCACCTCTATCATTGCCGGTGCTGACTTTTCTTGTTGTTCAAAATGGCAGGTAGTACAGTTTCCATGAAAAAGCAGGGAGCCCATATTCGCTGCGTTTAGAGTAAGTACACTTGAACAAAGGAGTAAAAACTTTTGCATATATTGTGCTTAGCCTCTCGCTTTTTTTATCATCTCATAGGCTTGGTTTATCTCTTGCGTCTTTTGTGTTGCCTCTTTCATATACTCTTCACCTTTGTTTTGTGATTTGATGATGTCAGGATGGTATTGGCGGACAAGTTTTCTGTAGGCTTTTTTGATGGTATCCATATCGTCATTTTTGCTTACGCCAAGCACCTTATATGCATCTTCAATTGTCGCCTTTGGTTGAACATTTTTCATCATCTGTTCAAACTGGTCAAATATAGCGTGGTATTTGTTAGGGTCAAAGGCAAGTGCCTCGGCAATGCTTGCTAAAACTTCCTCTTCACCATGACTCACCTCACCATCTGCAAAGGCAAGTTGGATTAAAAATCCCATAAATTGCTCTTGCTGTGCAGGGTTGCGTTTGGTTGCGTTTGCAAGTGCCTCTGCTATTTGTTGTGTATTTGCTAAATTCTCTTTCTCTTCATTAAAAATGCGTTTTAAAATATCTTTTGTCTTTGCAGGTTCTGGAAAAACTTTAGAAATATCATCAAACATAGCTCCTACAAGCTGTGCTTCAAGCGCATCAACATGCCCATCTGCCTTTGCAACTTTTGCAACAAGTGCCACAAAAAGTCCCAAATCACTACTTTTAAGTGACTCATAAGAGACAGAAAAGTTTTTAAATGCCTCTTGTGAATATGATGTATATCTATTGTAACTTTTAAATATATAGTAAAAAACTGCCCCTAAAATTGCTAAAACAATAATATTTCCCATGAGAATTCCTTGCGTTTGTATGATGAATTATAGACAAATGAAGTTAATAGCGTATCTAATTTTTTAGAAGTAAATCAAGGATTTATAGTTATTAGAGTAAAATTTTGTAAAATATTTTCTCATAAGTTGGACCTCTAAATGCTCGAGCGATTTTCAAATTTTAATAAAGGCGTGCAGTATATGCTTATTGCAAGTTTTACATTTGCCATAATGGGGGCTTTTGCGAAACTTGCCTCTGAGAGTATGAGCTCTCTTGAAGTGGTTTTTTTTAGAAATATTGCAGGAGTGCTCATTGTTGGAGCGGCAATTTTAAAGCGTCCTATGCAGCATGTAGGTGGTAAGCCATTTTTACTTTTCTTTCGTGGATTTATGGGTTTTGTGGCACTCCTTGCGTTTTTTTACAATATCGCACACATTTCACTTGGAGATGCAATGACTTACTCAAAAACTTCTCCTATCTTTACTGCCATTTTTGCTTGGTTGTTCTTAAAAGAGAAATTGAGTTTAAAGGCATGGATTGCTGTTTTTGTAGGGTTTATTGGTATTGTTTTTATAACCCAACCTAGTGGGTTTGGGTTTAGTAAGTATGATTGGTTAGGAATATTTTCAGGTGTGGGTGCTGCGCTTGCTTATACTTCTGTAAGGGAGCTAAAACAGTTTTACGATACCCGTGCAATTGTCCTCTCTTTTATGGGAGTTGGTACCATTGGCCCAGTATTGCTGTTTATGATTTCTCCTTATATTCACGCACCTGAATTAGACTTTATGTTAGGTGATTTTGTACTGCCTCATGGCATCGTCTGGTTCTATGTCATAGCAATGGGACTCTTTGCAACACTCTCTCAGGTTTTAATGACAAAAGCCTATGGTGAAACAAAAGCAGGTATAGTGGGAGCAGTGAGTTATACTAACATTCTCTTTTCAATTTTAGTAGGATTAATGCTTGGCGATGCTTTACCATCTTTGATGAGTTCTTTAGGTATAATTTTGATTGTATTTGCAGGAATTATGGTTGTTCGCGATAAGTAAGAATTAGAAAGTTTTTGTTATAATACGAATGCTCCCGACAAATTATATTTGTCAGGGCAATAATCCAACCTAAAGGAAGAACTTTATGAAAAAGTTCAAATTTAGGTTAACCTTTATAGTCTGGAAACTAAAGGTTAACTTTAAGGTTGAGAGGGTTTAACCCTCTCAACTCTTGGGTTGGATTATACTATAAAATAGATAAATTTACAAAATGGAAAAATTATGAAACTTTTAGCTGGACCTTGTGTCATAGAGAGTGAAGAGAATATTTTTAAGATAGCAAAAGAGTTAGAAAAATATGAAAATGATAGCACGATAGACTTCTACTTTAAAGCAAGTTTTGATAAAGCAAACAGAACTTCTTTAGATTCTTTCCGTGGACTGGGAATGGAAGAGGGACTTCGTATTTTACAAAAAGTAAAAGATGATTTTGGCTACAAAATTGTGACTGATGTGCATGAGAGTGCGCAGGTAAACGCAGTGGCTGAGGTGGTAGATATGCTTCAAATTCCTGCGTTTTTATGTCGTCAGACAGACCTGCTTGTAGCATGTGCAAAGACAGACAGAGAGGTCAACATCAAAAAAGGGCAGTTTATTAACCCACCCGATATGCAATACTCTGTAATGAAAGTATTAAAAACGCGTGGATGTGACGAAGTAAGCTATGAAAATGCACAAAAACATGGTATCTATTTGACTGAGAGAGGAAGCTCTTTTGGCTATGGAAACATTGTTGTAGATATGCGTTCTTTGGTAATTATGAAAAACTTTGCACCAGTTATCTTTGATGCGACACACTCTGTGCAGATGCCGGGTGCACTTGGTGGAAAAACAGGTGGAGACAGCTCAATGGTGCCTTACCTTGCAAGTGCAGCTGCGGCAGTGGGTGTTGATGGTTTCTTTTTTGAGACACATTTTGACCCAAGCATCGCACTCTCTGATGGACCAAATATGGTAAAATTAGATGAGTTAGAAAAGTTAGTAGAAAAAATCAAAAGAATTCAAGAAATTAAATAAAAAGGAAAAAAATGAACTTAATTGAAGGTAAATTACGCGTTATAAATGGTAAGAAAATTGCAATAGTAAGCACAAGATGGAATCACTTTATCGTAGATAGATTAGTGGAGGGTGCAAAAGATGCATTTGACCGTCATGGTGGCAATTCAGAGGATTTAACACATGTTTTAGTGCCTGGGGCGTTTGAGCTTCCTATGATTGTTGATCAACTGCTTGCGAGTGGAAAGTATGATGCTATTTGTGCTTTAGGTGCAGTTATTCGTGGGAGTACGCCTCATTTTGATTATGTGGCAGCTGAGGCTACAAAAGGTATATCTTCAATGAGTTTGAAGTACCAAAAACCAGTAGCGTTTGGACTTTTAACAACAGATACAATTGAGCAGGCAATAGAGCGTGCAGGAACAAAAGCTGGAAACAAAGGTTTTGAAGCTATGGGCGTTGTTATTGAGATGCTCGATCTGTATGAGGCACTGTAATGGCAACTAGACAACAAGCAAGAATGGCAGTAGTAAGCTTACTTTATGCGTATGATTTAGGCAATGGAAACACATCTGAACACTCAAGTGAAATACTAGAAGAGAAAAAAATCCGTAATAAACAAAAAGATTTTGCACTCACTCTCTATGAGGGTGTGA
Organism: Sulfurimonas sp.; assembly: GCF_027056685.1. GTDB lineage: Bacteria > Campylobacterota > Campylobacteria > Campylobacterales > Sulfurimonadaceae > Sulfurimonas. The sequence continues at coordinate 902 of NZ_JALUKE010000161.1, read as the reverse complement.
TGGAGCATCTTGAAGCAGTGGACAAAGCCATTATTACGCATCTCAAAGATTGGGATTTTGAGCGTTTAGGGGCTATTGAGAGAGCAACGCTGCGTTTAGCTGCGTATGAGATTCTCTTTTCTGAGCTTGATTCTGCTGTGGTTATTAATGAAGCGGTAGAGATTACAAAGGCATTTGGAACAGAGCAGTCTCCTAAGTTCATTAATGGTGTTTTAGATGCGATAGCCAAAGATAAAAAGTAGATTTTATGAAAACGCTCCTCCTCTTAGCACTCTTTTTTACAACTTATCTGTTTGCAAAAACAGATTTTACAAAGACAAATAACTGTCTTGTATGTCATGGTGGTATTGAACATATACGCGAGCCTCATACAGGAATGGCAAAAGCAATAGCGAAAAAAGCGGCTGAGGCGGGGTATGCGAAAAATAGTTGTATTATCTGCCATGGTGGAAACCCTGCAACTAAACATAAAAACAAAGCGCACAAAGGAACACTCCATTACTTTTTAAATCATGAAGGTCCAAAAGAGTTTTATCCTGCCCCAGGGAGTCCTTGGATAAATCAAAACACTTGTGGTATGTGTCATAAAGAGCAAGTTGCAGCACAGTTTAACAACCTTATGATGACAGAGCAGGGGAAAATTCATGGTGTGATGTATAGTTTTGGTGGTTTAGAAGGGTATAATCATAATATGGCGAATTATGATGCGAAAAATCCATCAGATCCTCATGCTAGACTCGGTACAAAAATTTACCAAAAGTATATGCAAAAACTTGCAAAACTCAATCCTCAAGTCTATCCAAAAGCAAATAAAGAGATACCAAAAGCACCGACTGCCGAAGAAGCAACTGCACACCCTGAACTTGCAGCTTACACATACTTAAGAAATCAATGTCTTCGCT
>NZ_JALUKE010000160.1 GCF_027056685.1 Sulfurimonas sp. | reverse complement strand
TGCAAAAACAGGTCGTGATGGTCTAGGTGGAGCTGTGATGAGTTCTGATAGTTTTACAGAAGAGTCAAAATCACTTCGTCCGACTGTACAAGTTGGTGACCCATTTACTGAAAAACTACTTCTAGAAGCGTGTTTAGAACTCTTTAAAACTGACCATGTTATTGGTATTCAAGATATGGGTGCTGCTGGGCTTACATCTTCTGCGTTTGAGATGGCTGGTCGTTCTGGAAGTGGAATGATAATGCATCTGGATAAAGTTCCTGCTCGTGAAGAGGGAATGACTCCGTATGACTTTATGCTCAGTGAATCACAAGAGCGTATGCTTCTTTGTGCGAAAAAAGGAAGTGAAGAGGAGATTATTAAAATCTTTGAAAAATGGGACTTGGATGCTGCTGTTGTTGGTGAAGTGACAAATACAGGAAATATGGAACTTTTCTGGCATGGAGAGAAGTGTGCTGAAGTTCCGGTTGACCCTGTAAGTGAAGAGGCTCCAGAGCTGAACCGTCCTATGAAAAAACCTGCATATCTTGATGATATTCATAAAGTGAGCATAGATGATTTTGATAGAGTTCCAAATCAAGAGGCATTTGAGAAGCTTACAAAATCTATGGAAGTTGTAGATAAATCATGGATATATACGCAATATGATTCAATGGTACAGACAAATACTATTAAAAATGGCGGGATGCTTGATGCTTCTGTTATTCGTGTAAAAGAGAATAATAAAGCACTTGCAATGAGTGCAGACTGTAATGTTCGTTATTGTTACATTGACCCTAAAATGGGTGGTGCTGCTGCTGTTGTTGAGAGTGGTAGAAATGTAGCTATGAGTGGTGCTAGACCACTTGCCATTACAGATTGTCTTAATTATGGGAATCCTGAAAATCCTGAAGTTATGTGGCAGTTTGGTGAGGGTTGTTTAGGTATTAAAGAGGCGTGTGCAGAGCTTACTACGCCTGTAATTGGTGGAAATGTTTCACTTTATAATGAAACAAACGGTGTTTCTGTTTTTCCTACGCCTTCTATTGCAACTGTTGGGGTGAATGATGATGAGAACAATGTTCTTATGTCCTCTTTTTCAGAAGAGGGGAATGCTTTGTATCTTGTAGGTGAGAGCAAATCAGAATTTGGTGGTTCTTTATATATGAAAGAGCTTTATGATACTGTTGCTGGTGCTATACCTGAGATTGACTATAAACAAGAGCTTGCTCTATGGGAATTAGTCATAGAAGCTAATAAAAAACATCTACTTGAGTGTGCTAAAGATGCGAGTAGTGGTGGTGTAGCTATTGCCCTTGCAAAAATGGCTGCAACAAGTGGTCTTGGCTGTGATGTGGAGATGAGCGTTGCTGATGATAGAGATATATTTTCAGAGAGTATGAGCCGTGCAATCATCGAAGTAAAACCTGAAAACTGTGAAGCGTTTGAAGCAATGCTTGATGAGTCAATGAGTATAGAAAAAATTGGAACAGTTGGTGGCGATACAATTCGTATAAATGATGTAAGTATGAGCTTAGAACAACTACAAGATAATCATTTCAATACTTTTGCAAGAGTAATTGAACAAGATTTATAATAAGGAAAATTTGATGGCGAAAAAAAGAGCTTTAGTAAGTGTTAGTGATAAAAACGGTGTTGTAGATTTTTGTAAATCTTTAGTAAAAAACGGTTATGAGATTATCTCTACTGGTGGGACATTTAAACTCTTAAAAGAGAGTGGTGTTGAAGCGATAGAGATCGATGAAGTCACAAAATTTCCTGAATGTTTTGAGGGGCGTGTAAAAACGCTTAACCCTTATGTACATGGTGGAATTTTACACCGTCGTGATAAGCAATCACATTTAGACCAAGCAAAAGAGCTTGGTGTTGAGGCTATTGACTTAGTGTGTGTGAATCTTTATCCTTTTAAAGAGACTATTGAAAAAACTGATGATTTTGATGAAATTATAGAAAACATTGACATTGGTGGACCTGCTATGGTTCGCTCTGCTGCAAAAAACTTTGATGCAGTGCTTATTGTAACAAATGTAGAAGATTATGCTGTTGTAATTGATGCTATAGAAAATGAAAAAAATACAAAAGATTTTCGTCGTGGATTTATGGTAAAAGCATTTGAGCATACGGCTGCGTATGATAGTATGATAGCAAATTATATGAATGAGCGTTTTAACGAGGGCTTTGGTGAGAAGCAGTTTATAGTTGGAAACAAAGTTATGAATACTCGTTATGGTGAAAATCCACACCAAAATGGTGCTTTATATGAGTTTGATAAACACTTTTCAAATAACTTCAAAACTCTCAAGGGTGAAGCAAGTTTTAACAATCTTAATGACCTAAATGGTGCGATTAAAATAGCTTCTGCGTTTGGAGATGACAATGCCGTTTGTATCTCAAAACATGGAAATCCATGTGGTTTTGCAATTCGTGATAATCTGCTTGATGCCTATGTAGAAGCACTTAAATGTGACCCAGTTTCTGCGTTTGGTGGTGTTGTTGCAGTAAATGGTACAGTTGATAAAGCAATGGCTCAAAAGATGAATGAGATTTTTATTGAAGTTATCATCGCAGGTCGTATTACACAAGAGGCTCAAGAAGTTTTTGCTAACAAAAAACGCATTAAACTTTTTGAGATGGGAAGTGATAAACTTGTTCTTGCAAATGATAAAAAAGACTTTAAACATATTGATGGTGGATTTATTTTCCAAGATGCTGATAAAGTAAAAGATGATGAAGTGAAAAATGCGAAACTTGTTTCTAAAAATTCTGCTTCAGCTGAGGAGATGAAAGATCTTGAGATCGCATACAAAGTAGCTTCACTTACAAAATCTAACTGTGTGGTCTATGTGAAAAACGCAGCGATGGTTGCCGTTGGTATGGGAATGACAAGTCGTGTTGATGCTGCGCAGTGTGCACTCAAAAAAGCAAAAGATATGGGACTTGATGTAAGTGGTTGTGCTCTTGCGTCTGAAGCATTCTTTCCATTTAGAGATTCAATTGACGCAGCAGCTGAAGCTGGTGTAAAAAATGTTATTGAGCCTGGTGGTTCTATTCGTGATGAAGAGATTATTGAGGCTGCCAATGAGTTTGGTATGAGTCTTTATTTCTCAGAAATTCGCCACTTTCTACACTAAAATAAAAATAGCAATGCACTTTGAGCGTTGCTACACTCGTCACGTACAATAGTACGCTTCCTCTCTATGCGCCTTGAAATTACATTACTCTTTTTATTTTAGATTGTGCATCTAATTTTTTTACATAATTAAAAAATAGAGTATGTAGCCTGCTATAAATGCAGCGTATCCATACGCTATAAATTGCAATATAAATGATTTTGTATTTTTTGAATCATTATGTGAAATATAAATTTTATAGGTAATAAGATTTGCCATGGCAGCAATGATACTTCCAAAACCTCCCACATTTGTTCCCCAAAGTAGTGCTTCGTATTGCGATGTAAATTTGTTTAGTATAAGTGTTGTCGGAACATTACTAATGAACTGACTTAAAAAAGATGAAAGTATGAAGATATGTGTTGGATGTTCTATTGTTGTTCCGAGCATCTGTTTAATATTTGCGGTTAAACCTATAAAAATAATAAATGTGAAAAGTAAAAGATAGTCCACTTTGAAACTTTTTATATCAAAGAAAAAGATAAAGAGTAAAATCCATGGAAGAAGGTTTAGCGGTAATATGTGTAAGATAATAAGTACTACAGTCAGAAAAAGAGTGAGATATATGTAGGCTAAAGGTTTATTTATATTTGCTATTAATTCCTCCTTTTTTCTAATTGATGTTGTTTTTATAAAAAGTGAAACGATAAAAAACAGTGCAAGCATAGCGAATGAAAAAGGGGCTATTATTTTTATAAATTCATAGGTATTAAGAGAATAATAGGAGTAGATGAAAAGATTTTGTGGTGTGCCAAAAGGAGTTAAGGCTGCGCCTATATGTGAAGTGAGAGCCACTAAAATGACAAGTTTCTCTCTCTGTTTTATTTTTAGAGATAGGACTATTGGTAAGAGTGTTATAATTGCAACATCTATACTTATAAGCATGGAGAGAAAGAAACTAATAAACAGTAACTTTTGAGGTAAAAATTTAGACTTTTCTAAAAAAGAACTCACTTGTAAAAACAGATGACTATTCTCTAATCCTTTTATAACCACAAATAGAGCAAATAATAAAAAGATTGGAACTAAATCGGCTTGAGAAAATAGAGGAAAAGCGCTTAGATGATAAGATGTGAAAAGTAGTCCACACAACGAGAGTAAAAAAAGCCACTCCCGAGCAATAAAATTAATAAAATTATTTTTCATAACTAATTGTATCGCTAATAGTTTAAAAAGATAATTATTTCTCAACTTGATTGACATCCACTCAACTCTTGTGATATAATTCTACTAATAAATTTATAAATTATGAAATAGGTAGGAAAAAGATATGAGTAAATCATTATATAAAACACTTGAAGTCTCTCCAACTGCTAGTGAGGCAGAGATTAAAAAAGCGTATAGAAAATTAGCGCGAAAATATCATCCAGATGTGAATAAAGATAAGGATGCTGAGGATAAGTTTAAAGAGATTAATGCTGCATACGAAATACTGAGTGATAAAGAGAAAAAAGCACAGTATGATCAGTATGGTGATAGTATGTTTGGCGGTCAAGATTTTCATGATTTTTCAAGAAATTCAGGCGGGCAAGCTGATTTAGATGAAATTCTTAGACAGATGTTCTCTGGTGGAGGCAGTGGCTTTAGTGGCTTTGGTGGTGCATCAGGCTTTGGTTCTGGTGGTTTTGGTGGAGCACAGCAACGCTATCAAGAGCCAAATTTAGATATTGAGACTAGTGTTACTATTCCATTTAGTACAGCTATTTTAGGTGGCTCACACTCCGTTTCAGTAAATGGTGACCGTTTTGACATCAAAATTCCTGCTGGTGTAAAAAGTGGCGAGAAGATGCGTGTGAAAGGAAAAGGACATGCCCAAAATGGTAGAGTAGGGGATTTGTTCTTAAAAATAACAGTTGCTCCAAGCCCTGAGTATGTCAGAGAGGGTGATGATTTAGTAAAAACTATTGATGTTCCTCTTTATGCTGCACTTTTTGGTGAAAAAGTTTCTGTTAAAACTTTAGAGAAAGAGATAAAACTCAAAATTCCACAAAATACAAAAAATGGACAAAGATTTCGTGTCAAAGATATGGGTGCGATGAACCGTAAAACAAAACAAAGAGGTGCTCTTTATTTAAAAGCAAATATTATTTTGCCAAATGTAGATGATTTAGATGCTGATTTAGTTGAATTAATGAAAGAGAAATTACCTAAAACGGTATAGGGAGGGTAACAATATGCATACATACGATGAACCAGTTTATCTTATTAGTATCGTTTCAAAGATTTTAGATATTCATCCTCAGACCTTGCGTCAATATGAGAGAGAGAATCTCATTATGCCTTCGCGTTCTGATGGAAGAATAAGGCTTTATTCTCAAAGAGATATTGATAGAATTAAACTTATACTGCGTTTAACAAGAGAACTTGGGGTTAATCTTGCTGGCGTGGACATTATTTTAAACCTTAAAGAGAGTATTGACTCTATGGAGCGAGAGATTGCCGAATTGAGGCATGATGTTCAGGTGGCAAAAAATGCACACTCTGTATCACCTGAAAAGTCTTTAGTAACTAAAAGAAGTCTTTATGAAATGGTTGTCTTTAAAGAGGAGTAGTTTTCTACTCTTTAAGCCTCTCTATCTTCGCTCCAATATTTTGAAGTTTGCTCTCTAGTGCTTCATATCCTCTGTCGAGATGATAAATTCTATGAATGTCGGTCTCTCCTGTTGCTACGAGCCCTGCTAAAACAAGTGCGCTTGAAGCTCTAAGATCGGTAGCCATTACATCTGTCCCACTAAGCTGTGTTCTTCCACTTACTGTTGCTGTATGACCGTTAAGAGTAATGTCTGCTCCCATACGCTGAAGCTCGCTTACATGCATAAATCTATTTTCAAAAAGTTTTTCTTCAATTATGGAAACACCCTCTGCTTGAGTGGCAAGAGCTAAAAATTGAGCTTGCATATCTGTTGGAAAAGCAGGGTATTCTTGTGTGATTATTTTTATGGCTTTCATCTCTTTTGCAGGGTGTATACAAATTGTATTTTTGCTAAGTGTAAATGTATGCCCCATCTCTTCAAGTTTTGAAAGAACAGCACCGAGATGTTTTGGTTCAACATTTGTTAAAGTGATTTCACTCTTTGTTATGGCTCCTGCACAGAGGTAAGTGCCTGCTTCAATTCTATCTGGAATAACATCAAAATCTTTGATATTTAAGAGTTTTCCATCTGTTCCATGAATCTCTAACATAGCAGTTCCTATGCCATTTATAATGACACCACTTTGTGCAAGTATTTCGCAAAGTTGTACAACTTCGGGTTCTCTCGCTGCGTTTGTGATGGTGGTTACACCTTTTGCAAGCGAGGCAGCCATGACAATATTTGCAGTTCCTGTAACGGTAATTTTATCAAAAATAATTTCACATCCATGTAAGCCATTTGGAGTAGTTGCTTGGATATATCCAGCTTTTATATCTATTTCTGCTCCCATCTGTTCTAAGGCTTTGAGATGCAAATCAATAGGACGCTGTCCAATGGCACAACCTCCAGGAAGTGAAACTTCGCAGTGTCCAAACCGTGCAAGAATAGGTCCTAATACTAAAATAGAAGCACGCATAGTTTTTACAATATCATAAGTTGCTTTTGTTTCATTTATAGTAGAAGTGTCAACATGAACACTTTTTTTTGAAAATTTACAACTTGCACCGAGTTTTGAGAGAAGTTTTAGTAGTGTTTTAATATCTACAACATCAGGAAGATTGCCTATAGTTACAGCCTCTTTTGCTAAAATAGTCATAGCTATTAGTGGAAGTGAAGCATTTTTAGCACCAGATATTTCTATTGCACCATTTAATGTTTGTGTTGGGTAAATTTTTAGATAATCCATAAGTCTCTTTATTAATTGTATATTATTGTTCTAAGTTAATATTGTAATTATACCTTATATTTGTGTTGCTTTTTTTGATATACTTTTACTAAAGGAATTGCCATGAGTTCAGCCCTCGATAGATTAAAAGATCTAACAAATAAAATATCTAGTTATGAGACTGCTAGAAAAGAGAATTTACGACTTTTAGAAAAGCTTTTTGATGACTTAGCGATGGGTCAAAAGGTAGATAAATTTAATGATATTTTTTTATTTAAAGCTATTAATCTCTCTGGTGCTTCGCTGCAAAAAGAGAATTTAGGTGAAGTAAAAGAGGGAAAATACTTACAAATATTAGCAATTAGCTATGATAAGGAAGCCACAAAGAAGAGTAAAAATATTTCTCTTGGATACTATGGCAGGGCTGAAAATGTTGATACTGATTTTAAAAATATGGTTGTAGAGTTCATTATTAGATATAGATTTGAGAAGAGTTTTATGACGCTTGAACATTATCATGGAATGATTGGAACATTTGGGAAAAAGAGTGAGTAGATTTTACCTTATTTTATGGCTTAAATGGATGCTGTGGCTCACTTTTTTGAGTGTTTTTTTAGCTATTTTAGGGGCTGCGTTTACAACAGTAGTTGTATATATTAAACAAGGTGCAGTTCCTCTTAATAATGAAGTTTATGCTGCTTTATTTGAAATTTTTAAATTTTGGTTTGCTATTATTTGGAGTGTGACGCTACTGCTTTCTCTATTCTTGACGCTTAAAACTGTTTTTAATCACTGCTATGCGAACTTTAAATTGATTTTGTTTACCTGCCCTGATAAAAACAGTCAAAGTCAACAAATAGAACAGATTGGCTATGGTGATTTGGTAAAAGTATGGCGTAAATGGTTTATGCTTCTTATGTGGCTGGTTGGAGTACAAATGATACTTGCGTTTATATCTATGAAACTCTTTTCAAACGCAGCTACTCTTTTTGATTGGTTTAATATCTATGTTTTATATCTTTTTTTACTCATTGCTGGCTATTTTTCATTTATGATTTTAAGTGTTAAATGTAAAAAAGTAAAAGTTGTCAAATGCTGATATTTTTAGATTTACAGACGACTGGGATTGAAGCAAAGGATGTTATTTGTGCTATTTCTCTTCTTTACGAAGAAAACTTAGTTTCAGAATTTATAAATGAGGGCAAAAAGATTCCTGCACTTGCTTCAAGCATACATAATGTTACAAATGAGATGATAAAAGAGAGTGCTGCGTTTAAGGAGAGTGCTGCGTTTGAAATTTTGCAAAAATACAATAAAGATGAAAATATTTTAGTTATGCATAATGCCGCATTTTGTTTGGAGAAACTCTCGTCTCACTCATTAGCATGGCAGGGAGCAGTTGTAGATACTTCTCGGGTGAGCAAACATCTTGTTTCTGAGTGTGAGCTTTTTTCTCTTAATTTTTTGCGTTATGAGTTGAAGCTTTATAAAGATGAAGAGCGCTTAAAAAAAGAGTATGGCATTAAATATGCTTTATTTGCTCATGATGTGAAAAGTGATGTTATTATTACAAAATTACTTTTTGAATATTTGCAAGAGATGGCAACATTACAAAAGATGCAAGAGCTGAGTTTTTCAAAGGTGCTGTTAGAAAAGTTACCATTTGGTAAATATCAGGGCAGATATATTGAAGAGATTATTCAACTTGATGGAAACTATTTGCAGTGGATGTTGCAGTTACCTGAGTTAGATGAAGATTTGAGATACTCTTTAGAGTACTATTTATAAGGATAAATATGAAAGTAGCAGTTGAATGCCAGTCACCGCTTTTACAAAAAT
>NZ_JALUKE010000159.1 GCF_027056685.1 Sulfurimonas sp. | reverse complement strand
TAAAGAGTTTGGCAAGAAAAAAGGAGATAAGTACGATAAATATAAAGCTAATACCCATAACAGTAATGACTTGCGTTTGCAGAGTGTGTAGCTTTGTGAAGTAGCTTTTTGTACGCACTACTACATATTCAATGTTGAGATGCTCTTGTGGTGCAGCAGATACTAAGACTTTTTGTCCATCTTTTTTAAAGTAACCGACATGATAATTTTCGCGATCTTGCGTAGGAATGAGGCTGTACTCAAAGCCTTTTTGCTCTGGTAATTGAAGGACAGTTCCCTTCATCTGTGCATTGATAATGTTTCCTGCGAGTTTGTCAGCGATATGTTCTAACTTGTAGTAGGTTTCGCTCTCAAGTGCATTTTTTTGTGCATCGTAGTACCAGTAGCCAAGCAGTAGTATAAATATGGCAGAAGAGCTGAGATACAGGGCTAAAAATGAGTAAAACGACCTTTTTTCCAACTCATTCAAACTTATATCCTTCTCCTCGAATATTTACAATGTGATCTTTTCCTATATGTTTACGAAGATTTTTGACAATGGTACGGATGGCATCATCTCCTGGCATCTCATCGAACTCCCAAAAGTTTTGTAGCAGCTCATCAGAGCTGACAATGCGGTGTCTATTCTTATAGAAGTAGTGTAGGCATTCACTCTCTTTATGTGTGAGATGGACCCTCTTCTGCGCATCAAAAAGTGTATGTGTTTTGACATCAAACTCTAGTGTTGGGGTTATTTTTAGAACTCCTTCAAGTCCAAAGTGGCGTTTGATGTTCTCTATTCGCTGGGTAAGCTCTTCAAGATCAAAAGGTTTTCGTATGAAGTCATTTGCACCTGATTCAAAGGCAGATTTGAGGTACTTGGTACTCTCAAACGCAGTAATAAATATGGCAGGAGTTTCATCTTGAAAGTCACGCAATTCTTTTAAAAGTGAAATGCCATCTCCATCAGGAACATTGATGTCAAAAATATAAAGGTCATAGTTTTCCTCTTCGCTTAAACGCAGCGCTTGTTTCATGCTGTATATTTGCGTGACTTCATATTCGTCTTCTAGGTAGTCCACCAAAATGCTTGCCAACGCCGTGTCATCTTCTAATAATAGTATTTTCATAGATGTATTGTAGCGAAATAGACAGCTATCACAAAAAAATCAAATTATTTAAAAGTTTGGCAAAATTTTAAACTATCTTTTAGACTTTTGGGACTAAAATTATTATGTTTTGTAATAAACACATAGGAGTGTAGATGGCTAAAACAGCACCAAATAACAATGAAAAACAGCTTTCGGCAGATGAGTTCATAGTTTCGAAAACTGATGCAAGCGGACGCATAATTTATGGGAATAAAATCTTTATAAAAATATCGGGATATTCTGAATCTGAACTGCTTGGAAAACCCCACTCGATTCTCAGACATCCTCAGATGCCAAAAATAATCTTTAAATATCTATGGGATAGAGTAAAGGCAAAACAAGAGATATTTGCATATGTAAAAAATATGTGTAAAGATGGCTCTTTTTACTGGGTACTTGCCAATGTAACGGTCACGCTTGATAAAAATGGCAATGTCATAGACCTACACTCAGTCAGACGCAAACCCTCTGCAAAATCAATGCAGGTTATTCCTGAACTCTATAAACAGCTTTTTGCAGCAGAACAGAGCGGTGGCATGGAATCTTCTGAAAAATTACTTAATACAATATTAAAAGAGAAGGGAGAGAGTTATGACGATTTTGTCTTCAATTTACAGCACTAAACAGCATAGTGGGCTTTATGCACTACTCTTAGCTATTATTATCTACTTTGGATATGAGGGAGAATACATCGCAGCAGGAGTTGTTTTTGCTGGAGCAATAGCAACATTGCTTTTGACACTTTTTGATAAAGGTGATGTCTGTGACAAAATATTTAACGATGCACTTATTCGTCAGGTGCGTGATGTACTTATTAAAGCTGGGCGAGGAGAGCTTTCTCATCGTATTACAGATATAGATGAAACACATACGATGCAGGCAGTTGCATGGGGTGTTAATGATATGCTTGACCAGACAGAGCAGTTTATGCGTGATATTCAGGCATCTGTTGCAGCTGCAAATGCAGGGAAAAAGAATCGTGACATTTTAGAAGATGGGTATAAAGGTGACTTTAGAAATGCTGTACCAGATCTAAACGCAGCGATAGCTGCTGTAGCAAACTCCTATATGGACGCACAAAAAACAGCGATTTCCAAAGAGTTTAATGACAATTCGCAAGGGGGAATCTCAAAAGGTCTGCATATCATCCAACAAGACATCATTGACAATGTCGATGTTTTGAAAAAGATCAACGACTCAACAAAAGAGACGGCAGCAGAGGCACTCCAATCTCAAGAAGTTGTACAAAATATTAAAGACAGACTTGATGAACTCATTGAGCTTATTACAAACTCAAATGATTCCATAGTCTCACTCACTGAGCGTACCAATGAGATCACTGCGGTGGTTGACCTTATAAAAGACATCGCTGATCAGACAAACTTGCTTGCACTAAACGCAGCCATAGAAGCCGCTCGTGCAGGAGAACATGGACGAGGTTTTGCCGTAGTTGCAGATGAAGTAAGAAAGCTTGCCGAGCGTACGCAAAAGGCAACGCAAGAGATAGCCATCACGACAAATACACTCAAACAAGAGGCAAATGAGATTCAAGGAAACTCTGAGAACATTACAGAAATAGCGACGAACTCACAAGAAGATGTTGGGCAGTTCTACGATACACTCAACAGGTT
>NZ_JALUKE010000158.1 GCF_027056685.1 Sulfurimonas sp. | reverse complement strand
TATTTTCAATAACATCAGACTCTTGCTCATCTATGACACCCTCATCTTCACTCATATACATACTCTCTAAAAATTCCTCTTTTGTAAGCGAGTGTGAGTCACTATTTCCTTTAGAAATTTTATTTGTTACAGCTAGAGTTGTGAGAATAATAGGATAAGTAATCCAGATAAAAACTCTAATAAAATATGCAGACAGAGGTGCTAACTGTTTCCAGTAAATAGCTCCTATGGTTTTTGGAATAATTTCAGAGATAAAAAGAATGGCAAAAGTAAGCACAACAGAGACATAAACAACAGCATCATTTCCAAAGATTTTTGAAGCCTGCGCACCAACTGCTGCTGCACCTAAAGTATTTGCAATGGTATTAAGAATAAGTACAGAAGCGATAGACTTATTAATATTCTCTTTTTGATTTCTCAAAATTGCACCAACTGATGGACTCTCTTTTTCAAGCACTGCTACATAAGACATATTTATTGAAAGCAAGACAGATTCTAACACAGAGCATAAAAACGATATGCCAACAGAGAGAACAAAAAATATTACGAGTAATTCCATTTTTTTATAATCCTTATAAAAGTATAACTTTAGCTAGACCCAAAAAGCTAAAAAAGCCAACAACATCTGTAACAGTTGTTAATATAACTGTACTCCCAATTGCAGGGTCAATTTTTAGCCATTTTAAAGCTAGAGGTATGACAGCACCAAAAAAACCAGCCATAAAAAGATTTATAATCATACTTAGACCAATAACAACCCCAAGCAGAGGAATTTTAAACCATAGGTAAGCAATAATACCTATGAGAATAGCAAATATAAAACCATTCATGAGCGAGATTGCAACCTCTTTTTTGATACTTCTAAAAGCATCACCTTTTGTAATTTCACCCAGTGCTAACTGACGTACTATAACAGTGAGTGATTGTGTCCCTGCGTTTCCACCCATAGAAGCAACTATTGGCATCAAAACGGCAAGGGCTACCATAGAGTTAATGGTACTCTCAAACATTCCAATAACAAGAGATGCAGCGATGGCAGTTACAAGGTTTATAGCGAGCCAATAAGCACGCTTTTTTCCTGCTTTTATAACATCTTCATCCTCTTCTGCATCATCATCAACACCCGCAAGATTATACATCTGCTCTGTTGCATGTTCATTAATAATGTCATAAATATCATCAGAGGTAATACGCCCAAGTAAAACACCATGTTTGTTTATAACAGGAATAACAGAGAGGTCATACTCTTTAAAGTAGTTTACAACCTCTTTAATATCTTCTGTATCCACGGCGACCTTAGAGTCAAAGGACTCATCACTCAGTGCTTTATTCTCTTTAATAGTTTTTGAAAAATCAAAAATAAGAAGATCGTCTAAACCAATAGTATATAAGAGCTTATTGTGTTGATCAACAATAAAGAGGTTTTGGACATTTTCTAGTTCATTAGCTTTTCTTAGTTTTGCAAATCTTTTAATGACATCTTGAACTACTTCATTTTCATTTGCGGTAAATACTTCAAGCTGCATATATGCACCAGCTTGATTTTCATCATATTTTTTCAGCTCAGAAATTTCATGTTTATCTTCAGCATCTAGTGAATGAAAGACCTTAGATGCCTTGTTTTCATCCACATCTTCGAGCTCTTGCATAAACTCCAATTGATCATCCGATTCCAGCTCACTTACTGCATGAGAAAGCTCATCAATACTGAGATTTTCTACGACATCATCAAAGTACCTATCTGGCAGAGCAAGGGCTACATCACCGACTAAGTCATTTGGTACACGCTTAATTGCTTCACTAAAATCATGGTCATTAAGATTTTTAAGGAGTTTGGCGAGTTCTGCAGGGTGCATCTCGCTTTCATTGTGTTCTTTTATATATTTGTCAAAGTTATTCATTGTCGTAATTATACCCAATGAAATAGCAAAATCGTATTAGATTTTGTTGGCTATTTCATTAGTTAAGTCTACATAAACCTTTGCATACATTCCTGGAAAAATCATACTGCTTGTCTTTTCAAAATGGACACGAATTTTAAAAGTATGTGCCATTGGATTAGCACTTGGTACTATCGCTTTTATATAACCAGATGCTTTATAATCCAGAGAAGGAATGGTAATTTTTACAACCTTATTGCGTCGAAGATATTTAAGGTCTGATTCTGCTACTTCAGCTTCTATCTCAAGATGCTTCATATCAACTATGACCATAGTTAGCATCCCTGGTGCCACCATATCTCCAACTTCAATGCGTTTATCTACAACAACACCGTCATTTGGAGCTTTTACTTTTAAGTATCCGGCAATAGTAGCAAACTGTTTTGTTTTTTCACTTGCCTCTTTTACCAAAACTTTTGCAGCTTCTATTGAACCACTTATGTCATCTATGTTTTCATTCAAATCTTCCATATTTGCACGAAAATCCATAGTAGGCATCATTTTCTTTTTTTGTCTTAATCGTCTTTTATGTTTTTTAAAGACCTTTACCCTTGTTTTATAGACATCCAACATCAAGTTCGCCTGCTCAAGCGCCAAATTTGCTTGAGACTCCAAAATATCGAACTCTGCTGATTCAAGCTCAAAGAGAGTATCTTCCCGCTTAACACTATCTCCAACTTCAAAATTTATTTTTTTTACATACCCCATATATCGTGCAGGTATCATCTTTTTATTGTTAGAAATAACCGTACCCGTCAGTATCAACTCATTTGCGAAGAGTGATGTAAACGCAAGAAAAATAAATAATATATATTTCATAAACATTACCAGCGACGAATTTCTCTATGACATTTCATACACTGTCCTAAAATTTTCGTATAGGCTTGAACAGCTTGAGAAGAGTCTCCACTTTTAAATCTTTGCAAAATAGTAAGTGCTTTTTGATTTATCTTTTTAACAATTTTATTTGTCATTTTAATCTTTCCATTCATATATCGTGCCATAGGATTTTTTTCTGTCTCCTCCTCAATAGGTGGCTTTACATTTTCAATGGTATCTGATAGCTTTGTAACACCAGCTGCCACTGTCTCATAATTATTATAGAAAAAACCACTCTCAATAGTATTCATAGCTCCTGCCATTGTACGCATATCTTTGATTCTGTCTGCTTTCGTATATTGCGCACCGTATGCTAAACTTCCTAAAACCAATACCCCTAATATCACTTTCTTCATTCTAACCCCTTTATGTATTTGAAACTATTATAGCACTAAAAAATATAAAAATATCAATTTTTTTAATAATTTTCTATTAAAAATAATTATATGTGAAGTATAAAAACACTTTTATACAATATAAGATTTTTTTATTCAATATTAAGTTTTTCTTTAGCTTTAACGAGATATAGTTGTTTTAAGGTTCAATCAAAAAGGGGAAATGATGACAAAAAAATTACTAGTAAGTGCGGTTGCTGCTATAGCATTGACAACAAGTTTATCGGCAAATTTTAGTTTTGGTGATATGTTTAAAGATATGAAAGATGGTGTGACTTCAATGAGTCATGATGCAAAAGATTCTTTTAAATCTGGTGTCGATGGTGGTGTAGAAGTTTCAAAAAGTGGGGAGAGAACGGTTACAAATGTAAGTCACGATGCAAAAGATACAGCTGTTAAAGCAAGTGATGATTTAAAAACGAGTGAAGTAGCTACTGTTAAGAGTGGTTCTGACACTACTACAGGTGTAAGTAGAGATTTACGAGATTCGACTGTTGAAGTTTCAGAAGACTCAAAAGATACTATGTCAAATACTACAAGAGACTTTAAAGATAGCTCCGCTATGGCTACAAAAGATTTCAAAGACTCGGCAGTATCAGTTTCTCATGATGTAAATGATGCGGCTAAAACTACATCTAACAATATGAATGATTCTACAAAAACTGTTTCAAATGATTTAAGAGATTCATCAAACACGGCAACGAAAAATGCGAATGACTCTACTAAGACTATTTCAAATGATTTAAGAGACTCATCAAATACAGCAACAAATAATGCAAATGATTCTACTAAAACCATTTCAAATAATGCGAATGACTCTACAAAATCTATCTCAAAAAATATTTCAGATGATGATTATAAAGAGTATCTCAAATTAAAAGAAAAATATGAAGGGAAAAAACTTTAGTTTTTTCCTTAAAAAAGTAGGTCTTTTACGACCTCTTTTTAAAACTTATAAATAAAAGATGTTTCCTGAGAGAAGTCAACATGCTTAACATCTTGTGCAGGTTTGGCATCTTTATTATAACTTATAAGAAAACTAATATATAACTTTTCATAAATCAATATTTTCAATTCAAAAGCATTTGAAACAATATAATCATTAATATCTCCGACTTTTGGCTGATAATACGCCACATACGAAAGCTGAGAATCCGTAGCAAACTCTTTTTTATACGCAAGATAAAAATTTCCTCTTATATTATTCTCTTTAGGATCCACGCTTGTTGTATAACTCAAATATTCATAAAAACTACCAAGACCAAAATATAAATTTCCATAACGCTCTTTATCAAGATGAATGCGTAAACCTGCCCCTGTTAAAAATCTTTCAGCCACATTAGTAAACTCATTATTTTGAGACTGAACAAAAGCTTCCCAATCAAGATCTTGTTCTAGTTTATGAATATAACGCAGATGTGTAAATGTTGAATTTGTATTTTTAACTCCACTCACTTCACCATAACTAAAATTAAATTCACCCCACATTAAATAAGATTGATTATTGTCATAAGAGAGTTTCAATCCTGCTGTATAGTTATCTGAATCAGTATTACCTCTTTTTGTATTTAAAGAACCCTTTACGACACCACTAAAACCTGGCTTATCCCCTATTTGCACTGGAGAAATAGATACTAAAGCAAAAAGGTTTATGACACTTAACACTAAAATAATTAAATATTTCATTTTTACTCATTTTTTTTTGAAATAATACCATTTTATGCTTTTACTATTACCTATTTTTTAATCAAGGAGCAACTTCTTGGACATCTATTTCATCTGCACTTTTACCCTCTCCCTCTTTACACTCCAAATCTTTATCAGTGGGGCAAATAGCTACTGTTTTTGCCATAAGAACAGGTACATAAAAAAGGGAGACAAGTGTAGAAGCCATACTTCCAAAAATAAGTGCAATTCCCAAACCTCCAAAAATAGGATCTGTAGCCAAAAGCAGTGAACCCAATATAATTGCAACCGCAGTTAATAAAATTGGTTTAGCTCTTGTTGCCGTAGCTGTTGCAATTGCATCATATTTTTCTACTCCTGATGCTATTAAGGCTTTTGTGAAATCAATTAGCAAAAGCGAACTTCTTGCGCTAATTCCCATTAAAGAGATAAAGCCTATAAGAGATGTAGCTGTAAGATAAAAATTCATACCTGAAATTACTTGAAAAATAATATCTGTAATAAAATGTCCCACAATTACCCCAATAATAGATAAAAAACTTGCTATCAAAACTATACCGCTTAATGCAAATGATTTATAATAGACTACCATCAACAAGAACATTAAGACGAGTGCAGAAATAAAGGCACCTCCTAAATCACGGAAGGTGTCAAGTGAAACTTTCATCTCTCCATCCCATCGTGCAAGTATCTTTTCTCCCGTCTTTTTATTTACTAAAGCTAAATCAAACATATAGGTACTAAAACCGGTGAGTCTTGTAATATTAAAATCATGTGAAAGTTTTTTTATCATTAACTCACGAGCATCTAGTAAAGGATAGACCTGAGAAACTAAATCACATTCTGCTGTAACAGAAGCAACATAGTGCATGTTTTTTTTATAAATTGTAGGTTCAGAAAGTGTTGGAACTATACTTACAACCTCTATAACAGGAATCATCGCTCCCATTTTATTTAAGAGTTTCAATCTTGAGAGTTTTAACTCTAAATCCTCTTTTGTTGCGCGCTCTAAGGTTCGTGTTTTTTTATTTAAAGAGACAAAAATAGGAATTTGCCCCTGCTGCTGTGTCGAATTTTTCGTGGCAACAACATTTCCTTTAAAAGCGAGAAAGAGTGTCTTACTTACCTGTGCAACAGAGAGATGTGAGTTAATAATTTTTTCAACATTTGGCAAAATTTCATAACGTACAAAAATATCATCTTCCATAATATCTACATCAACAAGCCCTTTTGTCTGCTTAAACGCAGAGGCAACAACATGTGATGTTTTACGCAGTAAATCTGTATCTTTTCCAAAGAGATTAACCTGAACTGTTGCAAATGTAGGAGGACCTGAGGGCATCTCTACAAACTTAATACTCGTACCTTTGTAAATTTTTTCACATTTTTGTTGCACTATGGGTCTCAATCTATGCACCATCATAAATGAGGGCTCATCTCTTTCATTTTTATCTGTAAGATTCACAACCATCTCTGCCTGATTTTTCAAAGACTTAAATGCACTCCCCTTTACAAGCCCTGCATAATCAAGAGGAGCACCCTGCCCCACAAACATCTCCATATTTTTAATATTTTCCTCTTTTTTAAGTATATCACTTACGCAGTTTAAGACATCTTTCGTCTCTCTTACTGTCGAGTTTGTCGCGGTATCGACATATATGCTAAAGGTATTTGCACTTTTACCAGGTAACATTTTCGCCAATACTAATTTGGTTGGTATCATACCTACTGACACAATAAGTGAAAACAACACAATAAAACCAACCATTCGTTGCTTGCGTTTAGAACTTATTATCTTATAAATTAAATCTTTCATACTAATGATGTCCTTTTACACGCTTAATAAATTTTTTGGCTAGATAGGGTGCAAAAACATATGCTACAAAAAGCGAGATAGCTAATGCTACAGGAACATTAAGAGGAATTGGCAACATAAACTGTCCCATCATTCCTCCTACAAATGCCATTGGTATCATTGTAAGCATAATGGCAATCGTTGCAATATTTGTTGAAGGTCCTATCTCATCTGTAGCTTCAATAATAATCTGGTCAAAATCCTGATCTTGTGTCTCTTTGAGGTGCATTCGCCTATGAATATTTTCAATCACAATAATCGCATCATCTACAATAAGTCCTAAGGAGAGTAAAAAGGCAAAAAGTGTAATTCTATTTATGGTCTGATCGGTCATAAATGCAACAAAAAGAGTGGCAGCGAGTATCATAGGGACGGCAATAGTTACAACCAAAGACTCCCTCCAGCCAAGAGCAGGAATAAGAATAAGTGATATAATGGCAATGGTCAGTACAAGATGATGTACAAGTTCATTTACAGCCTCATTTGCCCTATGACCATAGTTTCTAGTGACTATATATCCTAATCCCATTTTATCGAGTTGGGTGTCATACTCTTTAAGCATATCAAGTGCTTTTTTTGCTAAAGTTACAGCATTACTTCCTTTGAGTTTTGATATTGTCAGCGTCACTTGGTCTTTTGTCTCGCTAAAAGGTTCTCCATCAGCCTTATATGAGATCAATGCCTCTTTATAATTTTGTATATCATAGTAATACTCTACCTTTGCTACATTTCTTAAATAAATTAAAGATCCTCGGTATTTTGCAACAACTAATGCTTGCAGATCTCCTATGGAATTAATAGCATTTTTAACCCCAAACACAATAAGTTTACCCTCTTTGCTCGGCAGGTCAATCTCAGGAGCATTTTTTGCTATTGCTTGAATAGAATGCACAACCTGTCCAATAGAGATATGATATGCCGAAAGTTTATCTAAATCAAAAAGAACATTGAACTGCGGTCGTTTGGCACCTTTTAAAGTTGTTTTTGATATATTTTGAATTGCGTTAATATCTTGTTGTATCTCTTTTATCTGCTTATAGAGTTTTATATGGTCTATTCCTAACTCTTTTTTCTTATAAAAAGCTACCGTAACGATGGGTACATCAATATCTATGTCAAAAGGCTTCACAATAGGATTCATGGCACCCCCTGGCAGAGAATCCATATTTTGCATAACTTTATCATAAAGTTTTAAGTTTGAACTCTCTCTATCTTCGCCTATTTTATACTGGATATTGAGCATTCCTACATTATGCATAGCCGTAGAATAAACATCTTTCACACCTTTAATCTCGCTAATTCTGCGCTCTAAAGGTTTCAATACTGCATTATCTATCTCATCTGGTGATGCCCCAGGCATTGGAACAATTATTGAACCACCACTTACAGCAATTTGAGGGTCCTCCTCCCTTGGCATAACTTCAAGAGATATATACCCTAAAACTAGTATAGCAATTGCCAGGACTGGTGTTAAAGGATTTCTCAAAAAAGCCCTTGAAAGATAACCAGCAATATTCTTTATTTTCACGTCTTTCATTTTGAATTTCCTTAAAACTCTATAAGTTTATTTTATATAAATATCTATAAATTTACATATAATTCTTTTTCTTATCTCTATATATCTATAATTATTTACTATAATACACAAATAGCTGTAAAATAATAAAAATTAATAGAAACCAAACTAACGCTTAACTATGTATTGTAACTATGAAGGAGTCTACTGTATCTTCTTTTGCAAAAAAACAGAGTTAAAACTATATTGGAGCAACTTGCATTTTATAAAAAAGCACATAAAACACATACGGAGTATCAAGTTTGGCAAGAGGGATTTCAACCCAAACTGATACAAAATGAAAAAATGATGATAGAAAAGATAAAATATGTTCACCAAAACCCTGTAAAAAGAGGTTATGTCGATGAGTGTAAACATTGGAGATATAGTAGTGCAAGGGATTATGAAGGGATACAAGGGTTGATAGAGATAGAGAGGATGTGGTGATATGAGAAGTGAAAAACGAGGTATGCATTCCCAACGAGGACGTTTCTCGTTCCCAAGCTCCAGCTTGGGAATGCATACTTA
>NZ_JALUKE010000157.1 GCF_027056685.1 Sulfurimonas sp. | reverse complement strand
AAGTGTCCATTTTGCCAAAACTGGCAAATATCACAAGAACACTCGGTCGATACAAGCGTAGATATTTCGCCACAAAAGATGGTTGACCTTGCTATAGAAAATGGTGCAGCTTCCATCGCTTATACCTATAATGAGCCCACCATTTTTTACCCTTATGCAAAAGATATAGGAGTCATTGCAAGAGAGAGAGGTCTAAAAAATATATTTGTCACCAACGGCTTTGAATCCGAAGAGGTCGTAAAAGATATGGCTTCATGGCTAGATGCCGCGAATGTTGACCTAAAAAGCTGGGATGATGCCTACTATAAAAAAGTTCTCAAAGGCGGACTTGAAGCAGTAAAAGAGACGCTACGAAATATGGTCAAAGAGGGAATTTGGGTGGAAGTAACCACTCTGCTTATAGAGGGTGACAATGACAGTGATGCAGACCTAAAGGCTATGGCTGCGTTTATAGCAGATGAACTGGGAAGACATGTGCCATGGCACTTAAGCGCTTTTCATCCTGATTATAAGATGCAAGACCATGAAAGCACAAAGCTGCAAACCTTAGAGCGTGCGAAAAAAATAGCACTCGAAGCAGGTTTGGAGTATGTTTACCTTGGCAATGTACCGGTGCATGGTGATACCTACTGCCCTGATTGTGGTACGCTTTTAATAGACAGAACAGGTTACAGCGTAACGCAGAACAAGCTTGTAGATGGGCACTGCCCAAAATGTAACAGAGAAATAGAAGGAGTATGGAAATGAGTGTAAGAAAAGATGCTGTAGCAGGACAGTTTTACCCTGCAAATAAGGAAGAAATAGAGAAAATGTTCGCGCACTACAACAAAATAATATATGAGGCCATTAAAGATAGAAGTGTGTTAGAGCTCAAGCCTCGTGCCATCATTGTGCCGCATGCCGGATATGTATACTCTGCGTTTACCGCCAACATAGCCTTTCGGGTACTGAAAAATTCGCATGCAAAGCGTGTAGTGGTCATTGGCCCGAGCCACCGTGTCTATCTGCAAGGGACAAGTGTAGCAGAGTTTGACAGTTATGAAACACCTATGGGTTCTTTGAAAATAGACAGAGCACTTGCAGATACTCTCATAGAGAAGTTTGGGCTGCACTTTCAAGCCGATGCACATGCCGAGCACTCAACAGAAGTGCAGATGCCTTTTGTAAAAGAGTATCTTGGTAATCCGCAAGTCGTTGAACTTGTTTATGGAGCAGAATCTCCACAAAACCTTGCCAAGGTCATTGAGTATCTTTTAGAAGATGAAGAGACTGTTGTCATCATCAGTACAGATTTGAGTCATTACTATAGTATTGACAAAGCAAAAGAGCTTGACAGTATCTGCCTTGAAGCCATAGCAACACTCAACACACAAGAGCTGCATCAAGGGTGTGAGGCATGCGGCATAATTGGTGTGGAAGCGATGCTTATAGCCGCAAAAAAACTTCAACTCAAATCACAAATAATGGACTACAGAACAAGTGCCGATGCAAGTGGAGACAAAGTGAAAGTTGTAGGTTATGCAAGTGTTATCTTTACAACATAACTTATTGCTCTTTTTGCACAACCCACATATGTGAAAACCAGTACCATTTACCTCTTGCTGCCCAGGCAGTACAGGTGTAGTGGTCACGCGGATATTTTAACACCACTTTTGACTGCATTTGCACCTCTGTATTTGAAAGCCACTTCATATTTATCTTTTTTCCGTTTGAGGTAAAGCATTGCAAATCTTTGTATTTTTTTTCAAGCTTTAGTCTAAAGATAGGAGGATTATTCTTCTTTGTTACCATAGTATCTTCAGTAGAAGTAGATCTAACAGCCAAAGGCAAAGTATGCAACTTCAATATAAAACTCTGCATATTGCCAAAGTTTCCAGACATAGGAAATCGTGTAAGGGCAAGAAGATTACTTCTTTGTGAAACAGGACCTGAATTTTGAGCGATACCGACATAACTAAGTTTTTTAAGAATTTTCATCAAACGAATATCGAACTCTCCAAAGGGATATGCAAGCATTTTTGGCTTTGAACAGAGATACTCCCTTATCTCTTTTTGCAATTTTTTCTCGCATTTTACAATCTCTTTTGTTACATCTTTTTTGTACCCAGTAGGTTTGTCTTTATCTATGCGGACAAGGTACTCATGAGAATATGTATGATTGGCAAATTCCGTTCCATTTTTTCCCATTTCACGCATCTCATTCCATGTCATATAGCGTTTTGAGTGGTGGATTATTGGCATTGAATTTACAAATATTGTCGCAGGAAAATTATACTTTTTCAAAATTGGATAAGCATTTGTATAAACAGTTCTATAGGCATCATCCATGGTAATGACTACTGCTTTTGATGGTAATGGTTTTTTATGAATTAAATCTTCTACTACCAAGGAGAGAGGTACAACATTGTAATGATTGTTATGCAGATAAGCCATCTGCTTTTTAAATAAATCCATATTGATATTCGTTGAAGGATAACGAGATTCTCCAAAACGATGATACTGTAAAATAATAGCATGACCCTCTGATTTTACCTCTGCAAATACAACTGTATTAAATATACTCAATGCCACTACTAATAAAAAAAGTTTTTTTATCATCTTAGTCTCCCCAATTTAATTTTTCTTTTAAAACATCAAAATAGTTAAACTCATCTCTATGTATAAGTTTTACTTTTTTCTTTGCTAATTGTATATGTATGCTCTCGCCTTTTGCAAGTTCATGTTTATCTTGACCATCTATAATGACGAGTGCTTTGTCTTTTGG
>NZ_JALUKE010000156.1 GCF_027056685.1 Sulfurimonas sp. | reverse complement strand
CTGCACTTGACCGTTCTGCACCAGGTGGAACACCGGGAGCACTCTTTAATGAGATAGCTGGTTCACTCTTTAACACAGACTCTAAAATGCTTCTTTCTGGATACATTTATGGTCTTGGTGGACGTGACTTAACAAAGAAACATTTAGTTGATTTATATACTGAACTTCAAGCGAATGCTGATGCAGGGAAAGTACTTACACAACAACAACAGTTTATCGGTGTTCGTGGACCGAAACTAGCTTATTTATAGGAAATTAGTATGAGTGAAATGAAAAAAATTAAAAACTTAAAAGAGTTTTCAACATCAGCGGATAGATTTGAGGGTGCAAACCTTCTTTGTCCTGGTTGTGCTCACTCTATCATTGTTCGTGAAGTTCTAAACGCAACGAATGATGATTTAGTTCTTGCAGCTTCTACTGGATGTCTTGAAGTTTGTACAGCTGTTTATCCATATACATCTTGGGATGCTTCTTGGATTCACATTGGTTTTGAAAATGGTTCTACTGCAGTTGCAGGTGCTGAGGCAATGTACAAAGCACTTAAAACAAAAGGGCGTTTGAAACAACCTGGTCGTACTCCTAAATTTGTTGCCTTTGGTGGTGATGGTGCGTCTTATGACATCGGTTTTCAGTGGATTTCTGGCTGTATGGAAAGAAATCACGACATGATGTATGTTGTACTAGATAATGAAGTTTATGCGAATACTGGTGGACAGCGTTCATCTTCTACACCAATTGGTGCAAGTGCGACAACTACACCAGCAGGGAAAATCTCGTATGGTGAGACAAAAAATAAAAAAGATATGATGGGTATTATGGCTGCTCACAATATTCCGTATGCTGCACAAGTTGCTCCAAATAAATGGAAAGATATGGTGAAAAAAATCCAAAAAGGTTTTGCGACTGAGGGTGCTGTATTTATTAATGCTGTTTCTCCGTGTACAACTGAGTGGAAATTTGACCCTAAAGATACAATGCACTTAACAGATTTAGCTACAGATTCATTAGTGTTCCCACTATATGAAATCATTGATGGACATGAGTTAAACATTACTTACCGTCCTAAAAATGTAGTTCCTGTTGAAGAATATTTGGCTGCACAAGGGCGTTTTAAACATCTCTTTAAAGATCAATATAAATATTTGATTAAAGAGTGGCAAGATCGTGTAGATGCAAACTGGGCATACTTAAATCGTAGAGAAGAAGCTCGCGTTTAGTGAACTTCTAGCTTCGGCACAATTTGCAAATAACTCAGACACGGCAGGCTATAGTCTAGCCTTAGTTTGAGTTAGGCACAACTTATACCAAATCTAAAATTTCTTTCTCTTTTTCTTTACTAATAATAAATCAATTTTAAGCTTCATATATATACGAAATTAGTATAATGTGTGATGAGATTATTTTTTCTATTAATTATTGTTTTTTCTACACTATTGCAGGCTTACGACATTGATCAAATGCTTGATTTATATCGTAAAGATAGTGACCTTTCACAAAAAACAAAAAATGAATCGCTCGGACATTTGACGGTATATACTCGCGATGATTTAGAAAGAATGCAAGCGCATAACTTAGGTGAATTACTCAACTCCCTGCGTTCATTTCGTTATGATGAAAATATGCTTGGTATGCCCGATGTTCTACATACAGACCCCTCTCCTTACTCAAGTGATACAGTAAAAATTTTTATAAATAATCATGAAATTACATCAGCTTATGCAGGGAGTGGTCTTTTTATTTATGGAAATATTGACCTTGGATTTGTGGATCATGTAGAGATATATGAGGGCAGTACATCTACTGCTGTAAATTCTGAGCCTGCTATTGTTACTATTAAGCTTTATTCAAAAGATCCGGCGAGAGAGGCTGGTGGACATCTTCAGGCGTATGGTGGTTCAAGAGGAATGAACCATGAAAATGTCTCTTATGCCGCTGCTTCAAAGGATTTTAAGTATTATCTTTATGCTAGTCGTAGCGATATTAGAAGAACACACTATACAAATGAAAATTATGACATTTCAAGGGATTATAAACAAAAACATGCTTTGATGACACTTGATTATAAAAATATAAAAGTAGGTGCTGAATATATTGACCATAAAGCGGATCCTTTTCTCTCTCTAA
Source organism: Sulfurimonas sp. (assembly GCF_027056685.1). Classification (GTDB taxonomy): domain Bacteria; phylum Campylobacterota; class Campylobacteria; order Campylobacterales; family Sulfurimonadaceae; genus Sulfurimonas. The sequence goes on along the minus strand of NZ_JALUKE010000156.1, from coordinate 6,727 downwards.
GTATGTTTGCTAAACCAAAAGATGGTGATATGAGTTATAAGCTTAAAAGAGTGAGCTCAACCATGAGTTTTTTAGATGATGATTCATTAAAACTTTCTCTCTCTTTTATACGAATGAACGAACATCTCAATTTTAATATGGATGGTACACTCTGGACAACTAATCCTTTAGATGTGATACTTGTTACACAAGATAGCCTTGTAACTGATAGCGTAGATGATGTGTATAGTGCAAAACTTGAGAAGAAAACAGTTTATAAAAGTAATACCTTTTTGCTTGGAGCAAATTATATTAAAAAATCTCTGCATGATGTAAATACATATAATAATGGCGTATTAGATACAGAACCGACTTTTGTAGATAACTCTATCGTTGGTCTATATATGCAAGATGATTTTGCAATAGCAGAAAATCAAATTATAACAGCTTCGTTAAAGAGAAACCAGTATTATAGTAAGTCAAACAGAGCAGAGCGTAATTTTCATACTTTTCAAACGCGTTTAGGCTATATTGCAACTTCAAAAAAGAGTACTTTTAAGGCCTTTGCATCAAGTATGGAAATACCAACTGAGCAGTATGCCTTAGCCTTTGCAAAAACGAATGAGATTGAGCTGCTGCGTTTAGTAGATGTCTCCGCAGAGTATGCAAGACATATTAACGCAGCAACATTGGGATTTTGTTTAGAATATTTACAAAATCAGAACTCAAAGATATTGATAAAAAAAGAGAATATTCCAAGATATTATGATAATTACAGTGCAAGTGTAAAATATGATTATGATTTTGATCCATTTAACTCTTTGAAATCTATGCTTTTTTATAATAGGTATCATAACCCTGTTAGTATTACACACGAGAGTGTAATGGGTGGTTTTGCACGATTGCTCAATACTTATAAAAAGTTTGATATTTACAATGAGATAGATTATCGTAAAATTTATAGTTCTGAAATAAATGGCTATGTGTATAATGCAGGTGTAAGATATAGAGCGACACAGTCCTTGATATTTTCTCTTAAGGGCGTCAATATCTTCAATAGTGCAGCAACAAGTAGATACAGCTATATAACAATGAATGGTTTATCTCCTGAGCAAAAATCACTCTATATTTCTCCAATTGACAGAACATTGAGTGTTGGAATGGAGTATAGCTTTTGAAAACAGTTATTCTCCTTTTAATTATGTTCTTATTTAATAATTTACTAGCTTCTGATATAAAATGGGAATCGTTGATTCTTGAAAAAATGCTAACAAGTATGAGCAGTAAAAATAAGGTACTCATTTATACAAAAAGCCCTAAAATGAAAAAAATAGTAGAGCGTCTCATAAATACTAAGGTAAGAGTGACTAATAATTGTAAGAGGGCTGACTTTGCTTTACTGGCAGAAGATGAAAAAAAAACATGTGATAAACCAGAAATAGTTTTTAATTATCGTGGTTATATGCATGATGAAGATGCAGTAGGTGTTTTCTTTTGGCAAAAGGGTCGTCCAACAATTCGCTTTTCTTTAAAGCGTTTAGCGCATTTTAATCTTCAAGTCAGAGGGGAGTTGTCTAAATTTGTCTCATCAAATAAATAGTGGAATTATAAATAAAAAACTTTTTCAATTTGTTATATTGAGTTTGATTGTCATCTCTTTCTCGTTTGTCTCTTATACGGGGTACAAACATACGCTTGAAGAGACGACAAAAAAGTTGAATGAAAAAGTAATTTTGTTTCATTTTGAGACCTTTTCTGAACTCAATAAAATATATGAAAAAGATACAAATAAACATTTTTTACAAGCTATAAAAAAGAGTAAAAAAACACGCGAATCATTTGAAGATATGCTGCGTTTAATTCGTATATCTACTATTCAAAATCTTTTTGTTATTGCTAAAGGTGAAGAGAATAATTTCTATTTCTTACTAGATAGTGATCAAAATTCAAAAACACGTTCAAATTTTATGGAGCCTTTTGACCCACTTGGAAGTTTTTGGAATGATTGCTACAGATATAAAAAATCCCAAGTATTTCATCATCAAAATAGTAAAGATTTATGGATAACTATAGCTTATCCCATAATCGAGAATAATCAAACGGTAGCAATAATAGGTGCAGATATTTCTCGTAGTTTAGATACCAATATTCAAAGTAATCTTGGTGATTTTAGTAACTTCTTTTTGTGGATTTTATTGCTGAGTGCATTGTGGTTTGTTATTTTGTATGTTTTGACACTCTATTTTAGAAAAAAAGCTTATGAGGGCTATATTGACCCGCTTACACAGGTATATAACAGAAAATATCTTTATGATATAGTTTTGAAAAAACTTTCTCGCCGCTATCAACTTTTGATGCTTGACATAGATTTTTTTAAAAGGGTTAATGATGCTTATGGACATGACACGGGTGATTTTGTATTGCAAGAAGTCGCTAGGCGTATGCAGCGTTTTATGCGGGCAGAGGACTCTTTAATTCGCTATGGAGGAGAAGAGTTTTTGATCTATACTAGAGAGTTTACTCCTCAAAAGGCATTAGAATTTGCAGAGCGTATAAGAGAACATATTCAAAGTACACCAATTGTTTTTAATGAGATTAGTTGTCATGTAACCGTTTCCATCGGTGTAAATCCTTATGGAAGTAAAGAAAAACCATTTCTAGAGATACTTAAAAAGGCGGATGAAGCGCTTTATGAAGCAAAAATATCTGGAAGAGATTGTGTAAGACTCTCAAAGTAAGTTAACTTCTCTACTTCAATCTTATTAAATTAAAATTCGCTAAAATACTTGCAATACAATAGAAATAAAATTAAGGAATATATTATGCCACTATTAGACTCATTTACAGTTGACCACACCATTATGCCTGCTCCTGCAGTTCGCCGTGCTAAGGGAATGAAAACACCATCAGGAGATGATATTACCGTTTTTGATTTGCGTTTTTACAAACCAAATGAAGACAAAATGGATGGAAAAGGTATTCATACGCTTGAGCATCTTTTTGCAGGTTTTATGCGTGAGCATCTTAACTCTAAAGATGTGGAGATAATCGACATTTCACCAATGGGGTGTCGTACAGGTTTTTATATGTCTCTGCTTGGAACACCTTCAGAAAAGAGAGTTGCTAAAGCGTGGAAAAAATCTATGCAAGATGTTTTAAAAGTAAAAAGTAAAAAAGATATTCCTGAACTAAATGTTTACCAATGCGGTAGTTATACAATGCACTCACTTAAAAATGCGAAAAAAATTGCGCGTGATATTTTAAGCCATAAGATTGGTGTGATGGACAATGAAAAACTTAAACTCTCTAAGAAAAAACTCAAAGAGATAAACGGCTAATGTTAGTCGTAGTACCAATGGACTCTACTGATGTCCAAGAAGCAAAGATAACACCAGTTTTAGAAGCAAAAACATGGGCAGAACTACGCATAGAAGAGGGTGAACTTGTAGAAGTTCTGCATGCAGATGCCTATGATGCTTTTGACGCGTGGCCAGAGGCTGTTGTTGTCTGTAGTGATGGCGAGCCTGTGATGGATTTTATAAATATGTCTATGATAGTGCTTGTTGCACATACACAAAAGACAATAGATGAGATAGTAGAGGCATTTTTATTTCGTGAGTTGCACGATTTGGCATATTAGGATTTAGAAATGGATTTAAAACAGTTTTTAGAACTTTTTAATCCTTTACCAGGAAATCATTATCTGCTTGTTACAGATAAAATAGATGAAGTAGCTTTTGCATTAGAGGCATTGTTAGAAAAAGTGGGAGGGGAGTTGCATATTGCTTTGTATGAAGATACCCCATCGGAGTTGCCACCAAAACTAAACGCAGCGAAACTGCAATCTATTCAAAATAAGGCACAACCTTTTCGAGCACTGCCAAGAGATAATGATATTGTTATCTTCAAAGATATACAGCAGTTGCATAAAAATTTTGAACTACTTTTAAAAATCGCGTACACAACGCTAGCAAATAACGCTGATATAATCGTAATGCAAAAAAGTGATTCTATGGATGTTGAAGCTACAAAAGAGCTCTTAGAGCGTTATGAATTTCGAGCACCAAATGCCATAGATCTACTCAAAGGGTATGATTTAGTGATGGCGAAGAAGATGCATATGTGGGGTAATGGGTTATAAAATAATTTTATTTATCTCCTAATATTTATTGAAGTTTTTAATAGATATTATATCTCACATTAATAGAAGGAAACGGAATGGATTATTTTTTAGATGCTTACAGGCAGTTTGCAAATTTTCAAGGTAGAGCGAGTAGAAAGCAGTATTGGATGTTCTATCTCTTTTATGTGATTTTTTATATTATGTTTGCAGTTTTAGATGATTTACTACAGACAGGTGGGCTGTTTATGGCTCTATTTGCACTTGTCTCTATACTGCCTAATATTGCAATAGTAACAAGAAGACTGCATGATATAGATAAAAGTGGTTGGTGGCAATTGTTGATATTTATACCAGTTATTGGAGCGATTGTCTTGTTGGTGTTTTTAGTTATGAAAGGGACAGAGGGTGAAAATAGATTCGGTTCTGTACCTTTAAACTAAAAGATATTAAAAATCTTCCTTATCAAACTCTGCATCAGCTTTTGCATCTTCGATGCGTTTGAGCTGGGCATCACTCATCATAAGAACCTTAATTTTTTTAGTGAGAGCTGTTCTATCTGGAAGTTTTGTAAAGTAAGCGTAGATACCATAAAACATAATAAGTGTTGTAAGTATAACAATACCTGCTTGAATAGGTGAAAATTTTTGAATAGGCTCTTTTATTCGCATTTCGCATACACCACCAGGGCAGTGTGTTGCTTTCTCTTTTTTTATAAGATTAAAGATTTTACATCCTAAACATACTGAAAAGGCAGCTTCAAAAAAGAGGAGTGCCATACAGATGAGACAAACAAGTACTTTAATTGGATTTGGTTGAAAATCAATTACAAGATAGTAAAACATAGGCCATGCTATAACCATACCTATTGCCCATGCGAAGCGTTTTTGTGTGGCTCCTACATACTCTGGTGTTTGGTTTTGTACGAAAAAACGACCTAAAAGCAGACTCGGAGAGTAGCGTGGTTGTATGATTCTAATGGTAAAATCTATGGCAAAAAAAGTAACAAAGTACTCAGAAAAGACAGCAGTTCCAAGCATTACACCGTTTGCTAGTCCTAAAAAAGCACCAACAAATAAAATTGCTGCTGCTGCTCTTGCTTCTCTTTCATTAAGCACTCTTACATCATATCCTGGTACTTTCTCGCCATACGCAAAAAAATCATTCATTCATTTTCCCCTTTTTTCTTTTAAAGCTCCAAATTAGGAGCTTATTCAAATGCCTCTTCTATCTCTTCAATAGGATTTGTTTTTTTGTTACCTGCATCAAAGATATATGCATACATAGGTACATAAACAAGAGTAAGAAGTGTACCAACTAAAAGCCCACCAATGGCAACATCAGCAAGAGGACTTAAACGCTCAAGTCCTACTGCTTGTTCAAGTGCAATAGGAATCATTCCCGCAATAGTACCAAACGCAGTCATCATAACAGGACGGAATCTAACACGAACAGCCTCTTGTGCGCTTTCAAATGGAGATTCACCTTTTTCTCTATACCCTTGGTAGAAGTCAATAAGCAGTACCGCATTTTTGATAATAATACCAAAAAGGAGTAAAATTCCTAACAGACTCGGCATACAGCTTGGTTTTCCAAAGAGGAGCATTCCCCAAGCTGCACCAATAAGTGAAAGTGGTAAAACTACTATCATAATAAATGCTAAACGCACAGATTTATAAATGGCAATGAGTGCCATAATTAAAATAACAACACCAAGTCCGATGGCTTTTAGCATTCTCTTAAAGCTATCATTAATTTGAGCAATATCACCTGTTTGAGTAAGCTGTACATCATCAATTTTTGCATTTTTAAGTGCTGCTAAGGTGTCATCAGTCAAGTGTGTTACAGGTCTTTTTGCACGGTAACCATTTACATCTATAGAGTAGAGCATTTTGTCTCTCTCAATTTTTGCAAATGTCAAATGTCGTTTGAGTTTTGCAATGGCTGAGAGTGGAATTTCACCAGATGGTGTACTAATTGGTAAAAGTCTTAAAGTCTCTATATTTTTAGAGAATTTTCCTTTTAAGTAGAGTCTTACAAACTGTGTATTCATAGATTCTAAGTTTGCGTTTAAGCCAATAATCTGCCCTTTAAGAGGTATCTGCATTGCAATTTGATAAGGAGTAATACCATAGCTAAGTGCTTTATTCTCATCAATGTCAAGCTCAATCTCTGTAAAATCTTTGTCCCAACTTGTAGAGACTGATGTTAGACCATGAACTTTTTGCATTGCACGCTCAACGGCATGTGATTTGTCAGCTAAACCATCTACATATGGTGAACTAAGACGGGTATCTACTGTTGCTTTAATGCTTGAGAGTGCAGTTGCTCCAAAGTCAAAGACATCATTGCGTTTAAGACCTTCTAAGTGAGAGAGTTTGTCTCGTATCATACCTTCTAGTTGCCAGATAGTCTTCTTTCTTTTAAAACGGTTTACAGCATCTATGGTAATAGTCGCTTCTGATGGTAAATTTCCACTTCCAAGACTAAGTACACCCGGCTCTGTACCAAATGCAACCGAACTTCTTTTTACCCATTTTTGGCTATCTAGCCATTTTAAAACAGGTTTTATCTTTTTCTCTGCACTATCTACGCTCTCATTTGAACTAAACATAATCTGTGCTTTGA
>NZ_JALUKE010000155.1 GCF_027056685.1 Sulfurimonas sp. | reverse complement strand
AATGAGTATATCCGTGCTGTTCGTAATAAAGAGACATTGGCATTTCCAGTTTCAATTAATGGAAACGAAATGAATGTTGTAGTTCAATCATATGAGTCACACGCTGTTACAGGAAAACTTTTACATGTAGATTTAATGGTAGCACAACCAGGTCTTACAACTCACTATATGGTTCCAGTTGAAGCTGTTGGTGAAGCTATTGGACTTAAAAATAAAGGGCTTCTTAATATCGCAAAAAGACGATTAAGAGTAAAAGCAAAAATTGAAGATCTTCCAAAAACAATTGCTATTGATGTAACTGATATGGATGTTGGAGATTCTAAACTTATTCGTGATATTGATGCAGTTGAGAATGTTACATTTACAGATTCTGATCGTGTATCTGTACTAAGTATCATTAAAGCTAAGTAGTTAAATATGCTAATAGTTGGACTAGGGAACCCTGGTTCCGACTATGCAAATACGCGTCACAATATTGGTTTTATGGTGATTGATGCGTTTATTAAACGCAAGGCAGCAGTAAAACTCTCTTCCTCATCTTTTAAAGGTGAACTCTATAAATTTCAAAATCATTTTTTATTAAAACCGTTGACATATATGAATCTCTCTGGAGAATCAGTTGTAAAAGTAAAAAATTTTTACAAAATTGAAGATGTTGTTGTAATACATGATGATTTAGACCTCCCTTTTGGAACACTGCGTTTCAAAAAAGGTGGTGGGCATGGTGGTCACAATGGACTTAAATCTATTGACGCTCATATATCAAAAGAGTATATTCGTGTGCGTATTGGTATTGGTAAACCTGAACGAAAGGGCGAAGTCGTCTCTTATGTTTTAGGAAAATTTAGCCAAGAGGAGTTAAAAGAACTTCCTACCTTGATAGAACATACTTGTGACGCTTTGGACTTTTTACTCACACACTCCCTAGAAGATACTCGAGCAAAATACTCAATTAAGGTCTCTTAGCAATGTTAGAATTTAACTATATTGCACTCCATTATATAAAATATTTTCTTATTATTTTACTTGCATTGACACTTTTTTCCGTCGGTTTTGATTATATGGGAAATAGTGCAAAACTCTCAATTTCAGCCAATCTTTTACTTATTTATCTCGTCTATAAAGCATTTTTTACCATAGATATGCTTTTGCCTCTTGCCCTTGTATTTGGAATGATCTCTACAAAAATATTTCTTATTCGTTCAAATGCACTTGTCTCATTTTACTCTTTAGGCTATTCAAGGGTAGATGTTCTGCGTCCTTTTGTTGTTGTTTCAGTTGCTTTTACTTTACTCTTTATTTCACTACATGGCTGGTCAAAATTTGCACGAGCAGATGAGTTTTCTAACAATATTAGAAGTACATCTCAATATCTTAACCCCACAAGAGATCTCTTTTTTGCTTATAAAGGAAAATATGTCTATTTTGAAGAGTTGCTGCCACTACAAGAAAAGGCAATTGGTATCCGTGTTTTTAGCGTAAAAAACAACTCCCTTAAATCGATTTTAGAAGCAAAATCAGCAAGTTATAGGGGAGATGCCTGGCAAATTAAAAAGGCAGATATTATTAATAAACCAGATGATATGACTTTTTCATCTCCTGGAATTAAGGTAAACGCAGCTAAAAATTTAGAAATATTACAGGGATTTAGACCCAAAATGCTTGACCAGGTTTATGAGGGAAAGGTCAATTTTACAATTAAAAATGCTATTGATGCCATTTTACTTTTAGATCATCAAAATATTGATACAAGTACAATTAAAGGTGCTCTTTACAAGATATTTGTTTATCCATTTTTCGCACCTTTATTGATTATAATTATATTCTTTTTTGTCCCAATGAGTGTTCGCTTTTTAAATGTTTCACTCTTTAGTTTCGGGGCTATTTTGTCTACTTTGCTAATTTGGGGTGTTTTGTTTGCATTAATAGAACTCTCTACTAATAAAACAATACCGAGTGAAGTCGGAGTGATTTTGCCTATAGTCTTACTTGGATTGGTGGCAGTATGGCAATGGCATCGTCATAGAAAACCTACTTCTTAGTCAGGCACTTATAAGCACATTTTAGTTAAAATCAATAAAAAAGATTTGGAATTTTAATATGATTGATTTTAAAGCATTAGCAAAAGAGTATGGTACACCTCTTTATGTTTATGATTTTGACTATATGAGTGCGCAATACACAAAATTAAAAGAAGCATTTCGTGGACGAAAATCCATAGTTGCTTATGCTGTTAAAGCAAATTCAAACCTTAGTGTTATTAAGCACTTTGCAAAGATGGGTAGTGGGGCAGATTGTGTCTCTATTGGTGAAGTGCGTCGTGCATTTATGGCAGGTATTCCTGCATACAAAATTATTTTTTCTGGTGTTGGAAAGAGTGATGAAGAGATTCGTGAAGCAATTGAGAAAGATATTTTATATATCAATGTTGAGAGTGATGCAGAACTCCAAAGAGTTGAAGCAATAGCAAGAGAGTTAGATACAAAAGCACGAATAAGTATTCGTGTAAATCCAAATATTGATCCACAAACACACCCTTATATCTCTACTGGTTTGCATGATAATAAATTTGGAGTAGATTTATCTACTGCAAAACGAATGTATATTCAAGCAAATAATTCTGACAATTTAGATCCTGTAGGTATCCATTTTCATATTGGTTCGCAGCTTACACAGCTTCAACCAATCCGTGAAGCAGCAGAGATTGTAGCAGATTTAATCCGTTCACTTGAAGCGCTTGACATAGAGTTGAAATTCTTTGATGTTGGTGGTGGACTAGGCATTAAGTATGATGATGAAGTGACCATTGAGCCTTATGATTATGCGCAGGCAATATTAGGAACACTCACTGGGCTTGATTTGACTATCTTATGTGAGCCGGGAAGATTTCTAACTGCAAACGCAGGCTATTTTGTAACAAAAGTTTTATATGAAAAACAAAATGGTGAGAAGAAATTTGTAGTGGTTGATGGCGCAATGAATGACTTACTCCGTCCTTCTCTTTATGGTGCATATCATGAAATAGAAGCGTTAAGTGATTCAAAAGAAGAGCCACGAGAGGTAGACATCGTTGGACCTGTTTGTGAAAGTGGCGACTTTTTTGCAAAAGATTATGCACTGCCTCCTCTCAAAGGTGGTGAACTGCTTGTTATTAAAAGTGCTGGTGCGTATGGTTTTGGTATGGGAAGTAACTACAATACACGCGGTAGAAGTGCTGAAGTTGCAGTTGAGAACTCTCAAGAAAGACTCATTAGAAGACGCGAAAACTTTGAAGACCTCATAGCACTTGAGACAGAATTTTTAGAGGACTAAATTTGTATTTTATAGATGTTCAAGGTACTCTTATCAGCGATGAAGACAAATCTCCAATACATGGAAGTATAGAGTTTATTGAGTATCTTAATGCTCATAATACTCCCTATATGGTGATTACAAATAACACCAAAAATGCGTCGCTTGATTTTTATGAGTATTTGAACTCTATAGGTTTTAATTTCTCGTATGAAAAATATCTGGATCCTTTCATGATACTGGAATCGCGTGTTTCAAAAGCGGAAGTTGCTGCTTATGGTTCTACACAATTTTTAGATTCCCTGCAAAAAATGGGTTATGTCTTAGATTATAAAAATCCAAAAACAGTACTTATTGCCATAAAAGAGGACTTTTGTGCTGATGAGTATGCGCAAATGATAGATTTTTTACTGAGTGGTGCGAAGCTTGTTGGCATGCATGAGACATCAATTTATGCAAAAAACAATAAACGCTACCCTGGTCTAGGTGCAATACTCAAAATGCTTTCATTTGCTACATCTTGCTCTTATGAAGTTGTGGGTAAGCCTAGTGTTAGTTTTTATGAAGAGGCACTAAGACGCTTACGAGCTCAAGATAAGAGTGCTGCGTTTGAGAAAATTACAATCATTAGTGATGATGTGACTGGTGATTTAGGTGGTGCAAAAGAGCTTGGAATGCAAACTCTTTTTGTGACAAGTGGAAAGTATAAAAATGCACAAGAGATAGTTCCTTCTCTTAAAGATGCCCTCAAACCAGATTTGATTAAAGCAGATATGTATGATGTTTTGCAAAGTATAAATGGAGTAAGCATATGAAAACTTTAGATGAATGCCGCGTAGCTATTGATGCCTTAGATAATGAGATGCTAGAGCTCTTAAACAAAAGAATGAGTGTTGTTGAGCGTGTTGGAGAGATAAAAAAAGAGACAGGCGGCGCAATTTATAGACCTGAGCGAGAAAAAGCAATTATTGAGCGTCTTTATAGACTAAATGAGGAGCAAAAAGGTCTTTTAAATAAGAGTGCTATTGAAGCGATATTTTTAGAGATTTTTGCTGTTGCAAGAAACTTAGAACTACCAGAACGCATTGCCTACCTTGGACCAGAGGGAAGTTTTACCCATCAAGCAGCAGAGAGCCGTTTTGGTGCCATGAGTGATTATTTATCACTCAATTCTATAGCATCTGTTTTTAAAACTTTGGAGTCAAAGCGTGCAAAATTTGCAGTAGTACCAATTGAGAATTCTCGTGATGGAATTGTGGGAGAGACACTTGATCTGCTTGCAAAAAGTTCGGTAAAAATTGTAGCAGAATTATATATGCCTATTCATATTTCATTTGCAACGAAGGCACAAAAGCTCGAAGATATTACAAAAATTTACTCTAAAGATAAAGGATTTGGGCAGTGTCGAGAGTTTTTGTCTGAACATGGTTTTGTAGATGTTGAACAAATTCCCGTAGAGTCCACTGCAAAGGCTGCAATTTTGGCAGCACAAGATAAAAACGCAGCAGCAATTTGCTCTCATATTGCTGCAAAACTTTATGGCGTGCCTACTTTTTTTGCAAATATAGAAGACTCTGTGGATAATACAACCCGTTTTGTCATTTTAAGTGATTTTAAAAATGCAATAAGTGGCGAAGATAAAACTTCTATTTTAGTGCGTTTGAAAGATGCTGTGGAGGCTGGTTCGTTGGTGCATTTCTTACAAGATTTTGATAGAGAAAATATAAATTTATCTAAAATAGAGTCGAGACCTTCTCGTGATAAAGATGGTTTTGGGTATTGGTTTTACATAGATTTTTATGGTCATATAGATGAAAAGAGAATACAAGAAATAGTACAAAAACATGCTGAGGAAGTAACTTGGCTTGGAAGTTATGTAAAGGGTGAAGATTGAAATTTAATAAAAAATTAGAAAATATTGAGACTTATGAAGCTGGAAAGCCCATAGAGCTAGTAGTTCGTGAGTTTGGAATAGAACCAAAAGATATAGTCAAACTTGCATCAAATGAGAATCCTTATGGATGCTCTATAAAAGTACAGCAAGCTGTTGGTGATATAGTGCAAAATATGGCACTCTATCCTGATGACTCTATGATGAAATTGAAAAATGCACTTACAAAGAAATATGATGTTTTAGATGAAAATCTTATTATTGGAAGTGGTAGCGATCAAGTAATTGAGTTTATTATGCATGCCAAAGCAGATGAAAATGCAAAAATAGTTATAAATAGTGTTACCTTTGCTATGTATGAGATTTATGCAAAACATGTTGGAGCAGAAGTTATTCGTACTGAATCACGAGAACATAATTTGGATGAGTTTTATACTCTTTATAAAGAAGAAAATCCAGATATTATATTTTTATGTACTCCAAATAATCCGACTGGTGATGCGTTAGATTCAGCAGATATAATGGAATTTTTAGAAAAAATTGATAGTGATACACTTGTAGTGATTGATGGTGCTTATATGGAATATGGTGCGTTTAAGGATGCTTCAAAAAGTGTAACACCAAAAGAACTAATAGAAAAATTTGATAATGTTATCTATTTGGGAACATTTTCTAAAGCATATGGACTTGGAGGTATGCGTGTAGGGTATGGTATTTCTCGTGCAAATATTATTAAAGAACTTTACAAACTGCGCCCTCCTTTTAATATTACAACACTTTCATTAGAAGCGGCCAGTGTAGCACTTGAAGATGAGGAGTTTGTAAACAATTGTATCGCTTTAAGTTTTGAGGAGATGAAACGCTATGAAGAGTTTGCAAAAGAGCAAAAAATAGATATAATTGAGAGTTATACAAATTTTGTTACGCTTCTTCTAAACGCAGACCAAGATTCTACTGCACTTTCTGATGCACTTTTAAGACAAGGTATGATTGTTAGAAATCTTAAAGGGTATGGAATGAATGCTATTCGTGTAACAGTTGGAACAAAAGAACAGAATGATCGCTTTTTTGCCCTTTGTTCTGAATTATTATAAATTTAATATGAGAAATTGATGGATTTTAAAGTACTTTTTTCACAGTTATCGGTTTTGTATGCAAAGCTTACAAAACAACAAAAAATGATTATAGCTGTCGCTATTGTCGGTATAGTAGCATTTTTGATTTTTTTGGTTGTTTATACTGCGAAAAAAAGTGCAGATAATAATTACAAAGTTTTATTTGATTCATTAAGCTCAAAAGATGCTGCCAAAGTTATTGCACAACTTGAAAAAGATGGCATTTCCTACAAAGTAGGAGACAATAACACTATAAAAGTGCCTAAAGATGTTGTTTATAAAGAGCGAATAACAATTGCTGCACAGGGTATTCCAAAAGATAATGGTGTAGGTTTTGAACTTTTTGATAAACAGGAATTTGGGGCAACGAGTTTTGATCAAAATATTAAACATCTTCGTGCCTTGGAGGGTGAACTTGCCCGCACAATTACTGCACTTGCTCCAGTTGAGCATGCAACTGTAAACTTAGCACTGCCAAAAGCGACGCTTTTTGTTGCAAAACAAGCTGATCCTACCGCTTCAGTAATGGTTACCTTGGTTGAAGATAGAACATTAAATAGAAAACAGATACGCGGCATTAAAAATCTTGTTGCTGCTTCGGTGCCAAGACTTAAAGTCTCAAATGTAATGTTAGTGAGTAGTGATGGTTTAACCTTAGGTGATGATGATGAACTTGCTCAAATGGACGAACTCTCCGTTGTGCAACAGCATTATAAACTCAAAGAAGAACATAAAAAGCAGCAAAAAATTATTGATGTTATTGCCCCATTTGTTGGTGGTAGAAAAAAAGTTGTTGCACAGGTAACTATTGAGTATGATTTTTCTGTTAAAAATTCAACTGCAGAGAGTTATGATCCTGAAAATGTAGTAAGAAGTGAGCAGACAAGTGAAGTAAAGAGAGAAGGTTTCGAACCTAAACAGGTGGGAGGCGTTCCCGGTACTGTAAGCAATATTGGTCCAGTACAGGGATTGAAATCTAAAAAAACGCTACAAAAATATTCAAAAAGTACAGGCACTACAAACTATGAAGTAGGTAAAACAGTAAGCACAACAAAAAGTCAGTTTGCGCGTGTAAAAAGAATTACAGCAGCAGTGGTAGTAGATGGTAAATATAAAACAAAAATAGGTAAAGATGGTAAACCCACAGGTGAGTTGGAGTATGTTCCTCTTGATAAAGCCGATATTGATGCCCTTAGCGCACTTGCAAGTAGATCAATTGGTATAGATAAAGCAAGGGGCGATAAAATAACTGTTCAAAATTTACAGTTTGATAGAGGAAACAGTGTAAAACCCAATGGTGTGGACGAAGCACTCTCCTTTACACAGACTTATATTGCACCATTCTCTGAACTATTTAAGTATATTTTTGTCTTGCTTCTACTCTTGATTCTTTACAAAAAAGTTATTGCTCCATTTGCAGATAAAATGCTTGAAGTCTCTAAAGAAGATGAAGAACTACAAGCTCCATCATTAGATATTGAGGATGATGAGGAAGACGATTTGGTTGAGAAAGTGCAGGCTATGCGTAAAAAAGTTGAAGATCAGTTAGGTATGAGCTCTAATTTTGATGAAGATAGTCTTAAGCATGAGGTTATACTAGAAAAAGTTAAAGATATGGCAGAAGAAGCGCCTGAAGAAGTAGCATCCCTTTTAGAAGCACTTTTAAGTGAAGAAGCAGAGATTCCTACTGTAAATAGTGACAAGGAGAAAAAATAATGGCTACCTTGACCCCACAACAGCAAGCCTCATTTGATGAGATGTCCATCGCAGAGAAGATTGCTATTCTTCTTTTGCAGCTTGGAGAGGATGCGACTTCTGCTATTTTTTCAAATATGAGTGTTGATAGTATTACAGAAATATCAAAATATATTGCAACAAATACGACAATAGATAAAGCGATTGCTACTGCTGTTCTTGAAGAGTTTCATGCCATTTTTCAATCTGGACAGTTTATTACTTCGGGTGGTATGGAGTATGCTAGAGAGCTTCTCTATAGAACACTTGGATCAGAAGAGGCAAAAAAGATTTTGGACAAACTCTCAAAAAGTATGCAAAATACACAAAATTTTGCCTATCTTTCTAAGATTAAGCCACAACAACTCTCTGATTTTATTGTGAATGAACACCCACAAACTATTGCTCTTATTTTAGCGCATATGGATCCGACTGAAGCAGCAGATACCTTACAGTATTTTCCAGATGAACTTAGAAGTGAAGTGGCAATGCGTATGGCAAAACTTGGCGATATATCTCCTTCTGTTATTAAGCGTGTTTCAGCAGTCCTTGAATCAAAACTTGAATCGCTTGCTTCTTATAAAGTTGAGGTTGGTGGTACAAGAGCCGTTGCAGATATTTTCAACCGTCTTGGCGCAAAAAATTCTAAAGCAACACTTGCAAATATTGAGCAGGTAGATGAAGAGTTAGCTACGAAAATCAAAGAGATGATGTTTACATTTGAAGATATGGTTTCTCTTGACAAGGGGGCAATTACAGAGACTCTTAAAGCTGTTGATAAAGCAGAACTAATGTTGGCACTTAAATCTTCTCCTGAGGAGTTAAAAGAGAAATTCTTCTCTGCTATGAGTGAGAGAGCGCGTGAAGCATTCATCGAAGAGATGCAGTTCCTTGGTGCTGTGAAAATGAAAGAGGTTGAAGCGGCACAAAGAAAAATTGTTGAAGTTGTGAATCAACTTGCAGAAGCAGGAACAATCCAGATGGGCTCAACCGAAGAGATGATAGAGTAGTAAAATGGCAAGTATAATTACAGGCGACTCAATCGAAAAACACAATGTGGATAAGTATAATTTTAAAGTAATTGCACTCGGTGCAAATGATGAAGCTGATCAAACTCCACAATATACTTCTGATAACCATCCAAAAGCAAGAGTGACAGATGTGGATTCTAGTGCACTTTCACAAAGTTCTAAAGATTCACTTATAGAGTCACTAATGCAAAAGACGGATGATATGTCATCGAATTTTATTAAACTGCAAATGAAGCTTGAAGCAAAAGAAGAAGAGCATGAAAATGAGCTGAAAAAAGCCAAAGAAGAAGCATTTGCTGAAGGTATGAAAGCTGGAGAAGCAAAGGCATTAGAAGATATTGATAAAAATCTCAATGTAAAATTGACTCTTTTAGAGGATTCCATTACAAAATTAGATACAAGCGCTCAAGAGTTTTCAGGTGCCTTAGAGGAAATTAAAAATGAGTTGGTAGTTGCAGCGCTTGATATTTCTAAAGAGGTTCTCAAGGTAGAATTGAGTGAAAATTCTGCAGAGGTGGCAAAGGTTCTCTCTGATGAGCTTATTAAAGAGCTTCAGTCAGCTTCAAAAATAGAATTAAAAGTAAATCCAAAAGATCATACAGCAGTTTCAGAGCATTTAGAATCACTAGAAAATGTAAAAGTTCTCTCAGATAGTGCAGTAAGTGAGGGTGGTGTTATTGTAATGAGTGATGCTGGAAATATAGATGCACAAATATCAAAACGATTCCAAAGAGTAAAAAAGGCAGCTTTAGGTGAGTAAAAGAGTTGATGTAAAAACAAAATCACCAGCAGAGTTAGAAGAACTTTGTAGTGATATAAGAGATAAAATTTTAAAAGTTGTAAGTAAAAATGGTGGGCATTTAAGTTCTACTTTGGGTGCAACGGAGATAATAGTTGCCATGCACAAAGTTTTTGATTCACAAAAAGATCCCTTTATTTTTGATGTCTCTCATCAGGCATATGCGCATAAACTCCTTACAGGTAGATGGGATGAGTTTGAAACTCTCCGTCAATTTAATGGAATATGCGGCTACACAAAGCCAAGTGAAAGTAGCGATGACTACTTTGTAGCAGGGCATAGTTCTACTTCTATCTCTTTAGGTGTTGGTGCAGCAAAGGCAATAGCACTAAAAGGAGAAGAAGATTCTAGGATTCCTGTAGTACTTATTGGTGATGGTTCTATGACTGCGGGGATGGTTTATGAAGCATTAAATGAACTAGGTGATAGAAAATACCCTATGATTATCATTTTAAATGATAATGAAATGAGTATTTCAAAACCAATAGGTGCTATGAGTAGAATTTTGAGCTCAGCTATGGCATCGCCGCTTTACCAGCGTTTTAAACGCAATACTGAAAGTTTTGTAGATAATTTTGGTGATGGTGCGCGTTATTTGGCAAAGCGTATGGAAGAGTCATTGAAGCTGATTACTCCCGGTGTTCTCTTTGAAGAGATGGGAATTGATTATATTGGTCCTGTAGATGGGCATAATCTTACGCAACTCATTGATATTATGCAGACGGCAAAGAGCTTGAAAAAACCTGTACTTATTCATGCGCAAACGCTTAAAGGAAAAGGCTATGAAATAGCAGAGGGACATGAAGAGAAGTGGCATGGTGTTGGTCCTTTTGATATAAAAGATGGACATTCACTGAAAAAAGCCTCTCTTAAAAGTGCGACACAAATATATACAGAGTCTCTTTTGCATCTGTGTGAGCACAATGATAAAATCGTAGGTGTAACAGCAGCAATGCCAAGTGGTACAGGGCTTTCTCCTCTTATGGAAAAATATCCTAATAGGTTTTGGGATGTAGCAATTGCAGAACAACACGCTGTAACATCTATGTCAGCATTAGCAAAAGAGGGATTTAAACCATTTTGTACGATTTACTCTACATTTTTACAGCGTGCTTATGATCAGGTTATTCATGACGCTTGTATAATGGACTTGCCAATTGTTTTTGCACTTGATCGTGCTGGAATTGTTGGAGAAGATGGCGAGACACATCAGGGTGTTTTTGATGTGAGTTTTTTACGAGCTATCCCAAATATGACACTCTTTGCTCCACGCGATGAAAAAAGTTTTCATCAGGCGATGGCATTTGCTGCAGAGTATGAACATCCTTGTTCTTTGCGTTATCCAAGAGGTTCTTTTATAGAGAGTGCTTTGCCAGAATCTGCTGTGTTTGAGCTTGCAAAAGCACAACTGCTGGTAGAAAATGATAGTAATATCCTCTTTATCGGATATGGCAATGGAGTAGGGCGTGCATATGAAACTGCTAAAGAGTTGGATGAAAAAGTAGCTCTGCTTGATTTGCGTTTTGTAAAACCACTTGATGAAGAGATGCTAAAAACGCTTGCACAAAAACACAAAAAATGGTTTGTTTTTAGTGACACGGCAAAAAGTGGCGGTGTTGGTTCTGCTATTTTAGAGTTCTTAGCAAAAGAGAAAATAATGGATATTTCTGTGGAGAGTTTTGAGTATGATGATGCGTTTATTACGCATGGAAATACAAAAGTGATTGAAGAGTCTCTTGCTTTACTCCCTATACAACTTGCACAGCGAGTAAAAGCTTCAATCCTTTAGAAAAATAATACCGCTAAACCTACCTGTCTCTTTTTCTGCTCGGTAGGAGTAGTAGTTTATAGTGTTGCAGGCAGTGCAAAGTGGTGATGTTTCTATATTTTCTCTTAGTATGCCTGCGTTTAAGAGTTGCGTTTGGAGTATCTTTTGAATATTTAAAAAGTAGCTATTACCTTTTTTTTGGATGGCATATTCAAGATCTAACTTTTTTGTTTGCTTAAATATCTCTTCCCCTATTTCATAGCAACACTGATGAATATTTGGACCGATACTTACATAGATATTTTCAGGTTTTGCGTGAAAATCATTTACAAATACATCTACAACATTTTGACTTATATTAGAAAATGCACCTGCACGACCTGCGTGGGCTACTCCAATAGTTTTTTTCTCTTTATCATAAAAAAGCAGGGGTGCGCAGTCTGCTACCATAACCATTAAAGGTATGCTCTTTTTATTTGTGACAAGGGCATCACAAGTAGGAGGCATTTCAAAGCTGTCATTTTCATCGATGATTTTGACTGCATTTGAGTGAATTTGCTTCATATGAATGACTGTTTTATAGTCATATTTTAGCTCTTGTGCTAAGTGTTGATGATTGGCAATGACTTCTTCTATTTTATCATTAACATGAAAGGCAAGGTTTTTACTATGCTTTGTTGTGTAACAGTGTCTGATGTCAGAGAATACATTTAATAATTTACTTTGATAAAATTTCATATAATGATTATAACATAATGGATGGAGAGTATTTGTGAGTAGATTAAGTATGTATCCAATAACCTTGGATGGTGAGAGTGTAGAGAAAAAAAGAGTAGAGATAAAAGAGTACTTTAATAACACTTTTGATTTGTTTGAAAAAGTTTTTGAAGTGCTAAAAGATGAGAGAGTCTTTTATAAAAAGAGCGAACCGTCGCGTCATCCTATGATATTTTATTTTGGACATACTGCGACTTTTTTTATAAACAAACTCATCAATATGAAGATAATTGAGAAGCGTATAAATCCCCCTTTTGAGTCAATATTTGCTGTTGGTGTCGATGAAATGAGCTGGGATGATTTGAATGAGACACATTATGAGTGGCCAAAAGTTTCAGAAGTTCGTGAGTATAGAAATAGCGTACGAACTCTTGTAAATGAGTTAATTATGAGACTCGATTTTACTTTGCCCATAGATGATCGTTCTGCGATGTGGATAATACTGATGGGTATAGAACATGAGCGAATACATATTGAAACATCTCTGGTTCTGCACCGTCAAATGCCTATAGAGTTTGTAAAAGAGGTCGCTGCGTTTAACCTCTGTACTCACTCGGCAAGAAGTCCTAAAAATGAGATGATAGCCATTGCGGGTGAAGATGTGATACTTGGAAAAAAGAGATCGCACCACCTTTATGGCTGGGATAACGAATATGGTCGCCAAGAAGAGAATATTCAAGAGTTTGAAGTCACAAAATACCTTGTCAGTAATGGTGAATTTATGGAATTTGTCAAAGATGGAGGATATGAAAAGCTTGAGTACTGGGATGCAGAGGGAGAGGAATTTCTTAAACGCAGCGGTGCAAAATATCCTCATTTTTGGGTGAAAGAGGGCAATAAATTTCTCTATCGAAGTCTGAGTAATATTATTGCAATGCCTGAAGATTGGCCAGTAGATGTAAATGCACTTGAGGCAGAAGCTTTTTGTAGATATAAGAGTCAAAAAGAGGGTTTAGAGTATAGATTGCCAAGTGAGGGAGAGTATGGAGTAATTTATAATTATTCAAATATTAAAGATGTGCCTCAGTTGCATGAGAGTCGGGCAAATCTTAATTTTTATCATTATGCTTCCTCTTGTCCTGTCAATGAGTTTAGTTTTAATGGCATATATGATGTCATCGGTAATGTTTGGCAGTGGAGTCGTACACCGATCCGAGGCTTTAAAGGCTTTGAAGTTCATGAAGCTTATGATGATTTTTCAACTCCGACTTTTGATGATAAACACTCTTTGATTTTGGGTTCTTCGTGGGCTAGTAGTGGAAATTTGATTATGAAACATTCTCGCTATGCTTTTCGTAAACACTTTTTTCAAAATGCAGGCTTTCGTTATGTGATTTCTGCAAATGAGAGTAAGAGTGAAGATATTTATGAGAGTGATGCGCTTATTTCGCAGTATTGTGAATTTCAGTATGGAGATACACATTTTGGTGTGAAAAACTTTGCTCTCTCTTGTGCTGAACTTGCTGCGCGTTATGCAATTAACACAAAAAAAGCACTAGATTTAGGCTGTGCAACGGGTAGGGCTACTTATGAACTTGCAAAAACTTTTGACATGGTTGAGGGAGTAGATTTTTCTGTGCGTTTTGTGCAGGTCGGCTCAAAACTCAAAGATGATGGATATGTAGCATTTGTTGATAGAGTGGAGGGTGACATTACACAAAATAAAAAGATAAGCATAGAAGAACTTGGCTATGAAAATTTACGAGACAAAGTCTCTTTTTGGCAGGGTGATGCTTGTAATCTCAAGGCAAATTTTAATTCGTATGATTTAATTATAGCGACAAACCTTATTGATAGGCTTTATAATCCTAAACTCTTTTTAGAGAGTGTAGCTGAGAGGCTTAATGAAGATGGGATTTTGATACTTACCTCTCCATATACTTGGCAGGAGAGTTCTACGAAAAAAGAGTTCTGGCTTGGTGGATATAAGGATGAAAATGGTAATGAAGTACGAACACTTGATACTTTAAAAGGAATTTTAGAGAAAAACTTTGAACTCCTTGGCGTAGAAGATTTGGAGTTTGTCATCAAAGAGACAGCACGAAAATACCAGCATACCATTTCACAAGTTACTATTTGGAAAAAGCGATGAAGTATGACTTTACCACAGCTGCCAATCGTGAAGATACAAATGCTGAAAAGTATACCCTAAGAGAGGAACTTTTTGGTACACAAGATGTGCTTCCTGCATGGGTGGCAGATATGGATATAAACACACCAGATTTTGTGCTAAACGCAGTGAAAAAGCGTTTAGAACATCCCATTGTTGGCTATGAAGAGATGCCAGATTCTGCTTTTGATGCACAGATACAATGGATGAAAAAAGAGCATGGCACTGCGTTTAAGAGAGAAGATATGTTCTATTCTCACTCTGTTGTTGCCTCAATGGGGAGTGTTATTGCTTCGTTTACAGAGGAGGGGGATGGTGTAATAGTGCAAACTCCTGTCTATCCTCCTTTTTTTCATAGTGTAACGCAGTTAAATCGAAAAGTAGTTAAAAATCCTTTGCGTCGATGCGAAGATGGTAGTTATACTTTTGATATAGAAGATTTACGAGCAAAAATTAATAAAAGGACAAAACTACTGCTACTTTGTTCACCGCATAATCCTGTAGGAAGAGTTTGGAGACGAGAAGAGCTTGAAGTGATTTTAGCACTTTGCTTGGAGCATAATATTGTTGTCTTTGCTGATGAAATACACTCTGATTTAGTCTATACACCAAACAAACATATCTCTTTTTCTACTCTAAACGCAGCGGCTAAAACACTCACACTTACTGCCATAGGTGTTGGAAAAACATTTAATATGGCAGGTTTTTCTATCAGCAGTGTAGCTATAGAAGATGAAAATTTGCGAAATCGCTTTAAAAAAGCTTATGAGAGTGTGCATTACGCACAAGGAAGTGTACTTTCTCATGTTGCGTTTGAAACGGCTTACAGAGAAGGCAGAGAGTGGTTGAGTGAGTTGAAAATTCACCTCTATAATAATTATATGCTTTTAAAAAAATTGAGCGATAAATATGCTTCATTTATTAAACTTACTCCTATTGAAGCGACCTATTTAGCATGGATAGATTGTCGGGGGATGGGAATGCGTGACAAAGAGCTTAGAGAGTTTTTTATAAAAGATGCGAAACTTGGACTTAATGCTGGGCTTGCTTTTGGAAGAGAGGGAAGTGGCTATATGCGTTTGAATTTTGCAGTAAGCTCTGAGATAATGTGTGAAATCATAGATAGATTAGAGAGTGCATTTTTAAGGTTTGGTGATGAGTAATGATTTAGAAAAAATCACTGTGTTTATAGAACAGCATCATGTGTTAAGTTTAGCAACATCATTCAATAATATGCCGAGTGTCTGTTCTGCTTTTTATGTTTATGATGCTCAAAGCCACTCATTTGTTATTGCTAGTAGTGAAGAGACTTTACATATACAACATGTGAAAGTAAATGAGAATGTAGCAGGAAATATTTTACTTGAGACTAAAGAGATTGGAAAAATTCAAGGCTTACAGTTTTTTGCTAAGATGCAAGCTTTAGAAGATGAAAGGCTGAAAAAATTTTACTTCAAGAGATTTCCATATGCTTTAGCACTCCTCCCAAAACTATGGCAAATAGAGGTAAGTCGATTTAAATTGACAGATAATAGACTTGGGTTTGGTAAAAAGATTATTTACGATTACTCTTCTCTTTAAATAGTGAGCATTCCCTTCCACTACTTCTAAATACAACCATTGATGGAATTTGTGCTGATTTAAAGCCATAGGCTCTGCATCCATGAGGCTGTTTAGGCTCCCAAGTGACAAAATAGTATTCACATTTTCTACAATTAATTCTTTTCATGATTTATTTTAACATTATTAGGTAAAATTAGTAAAAATAATTTTTATAGGATAAAAATAGATGAACAATAAAATTTTCATGATGATTGAGCTACAAAATGGACTCAATGATGCAACAAATGGCAAAGAGTGGACAAAAGGTATTACTAAAAATGGTAAGAAAATTGATTGGCGTCGTTGTATTTATATGGAGTGTGCAGAGATGGTCGATAGCTTTCCTTGGAAGCATTGGAAAGCAATTACAGCAGAGCCAGATTGGCAAAATCATCAAATAGAGGTTGTTGATGTTTGGCACTTTATTATTAGTTTGGCTATTGAAGCGTATGCCCAAAATGATAGAGGTTCACTAGAAGATATTGCCGTGCAAATTTCTAACTCTGATGCTCTTTATAAAATTGAAACAGAAGAAGAGTCATTTGCTCCAATGGATGATGTTTTAGAAAAGGTAGAGAATCTCATACGCGTGGCTATTTCTAAAGAAGCAGTTGATTTAGATACTCTTTTTAGTGATTTCTTTGATTTAGTTGCTATGAGTGGATTAAATCTTGATTCTCTTTATAGACTCTATGTTGGAAAAAATATTTTAAACCAATTCCGTCAGGATAATGGTTATAAAGAGGGTACATATATTAAAGTATGGAATGACAAAGAGGATAATGTTGTTATGAAATCTATTTGGGAGACAAATAGTGATGTTAGTCCTGAATTTTTATATGAAGAGTTATCAAAAGTTTATGTAACACTTGTTTAAAGGTTTTATTTGCAAGATACTTTAAAAATAGAAAATCTCTCTTTTGGTTACTCTAAAGAGAAGTTACTTTTTGAAAATTTTTCTTTGCGTTTAAAAAAGGGAGAGTTAAAAGCAATAGTAGGGGAGAGTGGTGCTGGTAAAAGTACCCTCTTCGAAGTGATTTTGGGAAACTTAAAACCCTTGAGTGGCACTGTGAAACGCAGCTCTATTTCTCAAATTTTTCAAGATCCATACAGCTCTTTTCATCCAAGTTATACACTTCTAAATCAAATATCTGATGTAGCATCATTGGATAAACTTGATATGTATCTTAAAGAGATTAATTTAGAAAAGGCACTCTTGTATAAACTTCCTCATGAACTTTCAGGAGGGCAACTCCAGCGTGCTTCAATTTTGCGTGCTATGCTTATGGAGCCTGAAATATTATTACTTGATGAACCAACATCGGCACTCGACAATGTTATTCAATTAGAGGTAATGCAGATGTTGATAAAGAGGCTTGACTCCACGGCAATGTTGCTTATAACACATGATATGGAGCTAGCCTCTTGGTGTGCAGATGAGGTTATAACTATTTAAGAATATAATCTTTTAAAGAGTATAACAGCAAGAAGTGTAGCTGTGATACTTAGCGTTACATTTAAGAATATATTGATTCCAAAACTTGTAAACTCACCATCTTGAAGCATATTTACATTTTCTAAAGAAAAGGTTGAAAATGTTGTTAATGCACCTAAGAATCCTGTGACTACTAAAGCTTTATATTCTGGCTGAACATTTTGAGCAAAGAACATGGCAGCTAAGCCAATTATAAAACTTCCAAGGACATTGACACTGAGTGTTCCCAAAGGAAAGAGTGAACCTGAAAATTTTTGTACACCAGTAGCTATTAAAAATCTTGAGATTGCACCAAAAAAACCACCTGCGCCGACGAAAAGTATAAGTGTTAAATTCATTGTTTCTCTTTTTATTTATTAAAATTTTTGTGTTTATAGGTTATAACTTCTGTATCTACTAATGTAATTAAGCCGTTATCCATCATAGGGTCAATATGCTCTATAAAATTTTCTATTTTTTCTTTGTCATCTATAACTTCAATAACAAGAGGAAGTTCTTGTGCTAAAGTCCATACTTTAAAGCTATGTACCTCTGAAAAAGCACCAATACCTGCAACCGCTTTAAGAACAGTTGCTCCTGCTAATCCTTCTTTTTTTACCTCTTTTAAAATCTCTTCCCAAAGAGTTTCACCATTGTATTTATCTAAAGTATCTATGTAGATACGAAGAATTTTCTTTTCTCCTAAATATCGTTCCATTATATTTCTCCTTTAAGTTCTTTGTCGTATGTTTTTTGCATTTTTAATCGCAAATTTTCTAACCATTTTGGGTCACTTTTATCTGCAATAAATGAGTCTAAAAATATAACTTTTATATTTTTTGGCATATAGTAAAACTCTTTTATATTGTAACACTTTGCAGTTTCAATTAGGACAATAGGCTGTACTTTTAACTGATATTTATCAGCTATAAATTTTGCTCCAGATTTAAAGGGAAGCATTTTTCCTGTGCGTGAGCGTGTACCCTCTGGAAACATTGTAAGCACTCTTTTTTTCTTAAGTCTGTCTTTTGCTGCTCTCAAAAGTTTTATGAGAGATATTTTACTCTCACGCTCCACCTCAATATCTTCAGGAAGACTCATAGCCAAACCAAAAAATGGTACATCAAAAAGAGCTTTTTTTGCAACCCAAGTGATATCTTTTGAGGTAATAGTTTCAATTACCCCAATATCTAAATCACTTTGATGGTTTACTAAAAACATCTGTGCCTCTGGATCTTCTTCTCCTATTTTTGTTACAGAAAAAAAAGTTGCAAGGCGCACAAACCATGCAGCAATTTTTCGGGCATAAGGGCGAGGTAATATTGGATACATAATGATGGAAAAGGTTAAAGCTATAAATATAATTGTAGTAGCTATTAGCCAGTTAATATGAGCAAGTATCTTCATTTTTTACCCAACCTATTTTATTGTTATTTAGTTTTACTTTTATGTAATGATCTGTTTGACCCTCTTTTGGAAGGCTATGTTGTGTTTGTGTTGTTTCAAAAATTATTCCATTATCTACGGGTAAAATATGTATTTGTGCTCCCTTTTTGATGCAAATTTCTTGTTCAGGCATAGAAAGATAAAGAATATAGCCTAGTGGTAAAAAGATTAAAATCAAATAGATAATTCTTCTTTTTAATAGAATAAGAATAAATCCCAAAATTGCTATTGCTGCGGCTGCATACATCTTTTGCATATCATGAGATTGGTCCCTTGGCTTTAAATCACTTTGTGTTGTAACGCTATCATCATCTACAATAACTGGTATGTCTATATTCTCAAAACTATTTTTGAGTAGGTTAAAGTAAGTAAATGAGAAGTGTTCAGCTCTTTTATCTATAACCACAAAGTAGGTGATTTTTGATGTTAAATAGGAGTTTGTCGAAGACTCTTTGCCTTGCTTATATACATTTTTAAAATGTATAGCGTCAATATTTGTATTTTCACCTGAGAGTACAAAAACTATAATATTATGCTTATTATCGTAGCTAGTTGTTTTATAATCATTAAGTTGAAGATTGTTAGCTATGATATTTGAAAAGTTACTCTTGGGATTAAGCTGAATAACATTGAGCTTTTTACCTTGAATAAAAGTAGAATTATACTCTTGTGATGCAATAAGTGTGGCATTAACATCAGGAAGTTTTACTATATTTGAAGTTGCAAGAATATGAAAGGTGTCATATAAAAATTTTCCTTTTTTTTCTCGTGTAGGAATATCATCTAAAATCTTTAGCCCTCTTGAGTTAGAAAATTCATATGAAATATCATCAAATTTTTTAACTGTTGAGAGTGCTTTTAGAGTAACCGTGAAAATTTCACCTTGAATTATTCGTGTTGGTATTTCATCATAGCTAAGGTATATAACTTTATTTGCATATAAAGATGAAATAAACAATAAGACAAGTAGAAAAGCTTTTATCACGACTCAAAGAAACCTTTTAACATATTTACTCCATCATCACTTCCTAGCACTACTTCCATAGCACGCTCAGGATGTGGCATAAGACCAAATACATTTTTATTTTTATTACAAACACCCGCAATGCTAGCGACACTTCCGTTAGGATTTTGTACAGCACCGCTTGCATCTGTATATTTTAGAAGAATTTGTTCATTCTCTTCAAGCTCTTGTAAACCTGCCTCATCAATATAGTAGTTACCATCATGATGTGCAATAGGAATATTTACAATATCTCCATCACTCAACTCTTTTAAGAAGATGTTATCACTATTTTGTACTTTAAGATGGTGGTGTTTTGAGATAAAATGTAAGCCCTCGTTGCGTTTGAGCGCACCAGGGAGCAGACCTGCTTCTGTGAGAACTTGAAAACCATTACAAATTCCTAAAACTTTACCGCCATTGTTTGCATAGGTAGTAACTGCTTTCATAACAGGAGAAAATTTTGCAATAGCACCACTTCTAAGGTAGTCTCCATAAGAAAACCCACCCGCTACAACAAGTAAATCAGTATTGTCTGGAATTGTTTCTGATTTGTGCCAGATTATCTCTGTATCTGCACCAAGTTTTTTAAAGGCATACTCTGTGTCATATTCACAGTTTGTACCCGGAAATTGAAGAATTGATACTTTCATTATACTAGCTCTATATTGTAGTCTTCAATTACAGTATTTGCTAAAAGTTCTTCACACATTTCTGTTACATCACTCATTGCTTTTTCTCTATCTGTTTCATCAAGTTGTAAAACAATTTGCTTTCCAATACGAACATCTTCGACTGAGTTAAATCCTAGAGAGTCAAGTGCATGGTGCACTGCTTTTCCTTGAGAATCTAAAACTCCAGTTTTTAAATATACATTTACTATTGCTTTTATCATAATTATTTTCCTAAAATTCTATCTAATACTTGCTCGTAGGCAACTGTTAATCCACCAAGACCTTGACGGAATCTGTCTTTATCCATCTTTTCACCACTTTGTATGTCCCAAAAACGGCAGTTGTCAGGTGAAATCTCATCTACTAAAATGATGTTTCCATCTTTGTCTTTTCCAAATTCAAGTTTAAAGTCAACAAGATTAAGACCTTTGTCTGCAAAATAAGGTTTTAAAATGTCATTCACTTGTCTTGCCATACGACGGAGCTTGTCAAGTTCATCTTGATAATCTACAAGTCCTAAAATAAGCGCGTGTTGGTCGTTGAGTTTTGGATCACCTAGTGCATCATTTTTGTAGTCAAATTCCACTAATGTGAATGGTAAAACTGTTCCATCTTCTATGCCAAGGTTACGAGTTAGTGAGCCAGTAGCGATGTTGCGAACAATGACTTCAATCATAATTACATCAACTTTTTTATGGAGCATATGGTTGTCATCCAACATCTTTACAAAGTGAGTTGGAATACCTTTTGCCTCAAGCACTTTAAAAAGTTCTGTTGAAATTTTATTGTTAAGCGCACCTTTACCAGCTTCGCTTGATTTTTTTTCACCGTTAAACGCAGTCAAATCATCTTTAAATTCTGAAATAACTAAGTTTTCATCATCTGTAAGATATAATCTTTTTGCTTTACCTTCATAGAGTAACTCTTTTTTTTGCACCTTTTCTATCCTTTTACTATAATTAGTGATTTGACAATATCAACAGCTTCTTTAAGCTGAATATCTTTTTGAAGCATTTCTGGTGTTATTATATCTTTTTTATCTTTTTTATCTTCTTTAGTCTTTTCTTTTTTACCATCAATCTTTTGAAGTTCTTTTTTAAGGTGTGCTTTTAGGTCTGCTTCTTTAATCAAGAACTCATTTTTGTGTACTTTTACTTCACCTGGAGCGACTACAACATCTGGTGTTACACCAACTGCTTGAATTGTCCTTCCACTTGGTAAATAGTATCTTGCAATAGTAAGTTTAATTGCTTCTGTTTTTGAGATAGGGAGTACAACTTGCACACTTCCTTTTCCAAAAGTTTTTTCACCAACTAAAACAGCACGCTTATGGTCTTGGAGTGAACCACTTACGATTTCACTTGCACTTGCACTTCCACCGTTGACTAGAACAACAAGAGGTACTTTTGTAAGTGTATTACTCTCATGTGCTGTATATACTGTGTCTTCATCTTTTCTTTTCCCTTTTTGAGAAACAATAATGCCTTTATCTACAAAAGTATCTATCACACCAACGGCCTGATCAAGGAGTCCCCCTGGATTATTTCTTAAATCAAGAATAATTCCTTTTGTTGTTGCTTTGTTCTTTTTGATTGCTTTTGTAATACCTGCAACTACTTTTTTATCAAAACTTGTTATGCGTAAATAGAGAATACCACCATCAATTTTTTTAGCGTAAACGGATTGTACTTTAATTATTCCTCGTACTATATGAATAGGGAGTGGCTTATTTGCTCCTTTACGGACAATCATTAGGTCAATTGGCGTTCCGACTTTACCACGCATAATTGAAACTGCTTCATCAATGGTCATTCCAATAGTTGATTTTTTATTGATTTTTAAAATAATATCACCAGCTTTTAATCCAGCTTTATCAGCAGGGGTTCCCTCAAGTGGAGCAATAACAGTGAGCGCACCTTCTTTCATGCCTACAGTAATGCCTAGACCTCCAAACTCACCATCAGTTTGTACTTTTAGGCGTTTAAAATCTTTTTGTGTAAGAAAATCTGAATGGGCATCAAGATTTTTCATCATTCCATCTAATGCTTTGTCTATTAGTTGGTTAATGGTAACCTTATCAACATCATACTTTTGCACAATATTTAATACATTTGCAAACTTACTTAAAGCTTGCAGACGAGAAGTTTCATCTTGCTGTGCAACTTTTTTTGCAGTAAGCTCTGAAGAAAAAAGGAGTGTTGAACAGAGTGCAACAGAAAGAAATCCGAGTGAAATAATTTTTGTGTGTTTCATAATATACCTATATATAATTTTTAAAAAAGACATTATATCAACTCTTAATAAATGGCTGTTTAAATAGTAGATAATTTTATTTTTATATAATGCGCTAAGAATTTAAAATATGCAGGGAATAAAGATGAAAAATATAGTACTAATTGGTTTTATGGGGGTTGGTAAAGGGAGTGTTGCACGGGAAGTTGTTGGGCATTCCAATTATATTGCAATAGATACTGATGATCTCATTGAGAGTATGGAAAATAGAAAAATAAAAAATATTTTTGAACATGAGGGTGAGGCATATTTTAGAAAGTTAGAAAAAAATATTGCAAAATGGCTTGAAAATAGTGTGAAAAATACGCTAATTTCTACAGGTGGTGGCTTTTATAAACAGAAAAATTTAAAAAAAATAGGTATAATTGTTCTTCTGGACTCTCCTTTTGATGCAATTATCAAACGAATTAAAGAGCATCCAAACGCAGCAAGAAAATTGAAAAAGCGTCCTTTGTTGAGTGATTTGAAAAAAGCAAAAGCACTCTATGATGCAAGACGACCTGAGTATTTAAAACTTGCAGATGTTGTTATTGATGTTACAGATAAATCAGCAGAAGATTGTTCTAAAGAATTATTAAAAAAGGTAAAAAAACATGCGTAAACTTATATTGGCATTTATACTTTTAACTTCGGTAGCTATGGCTTCTGAAGTTCATTGGGCGAAAGATTTTAATAGTGGAATGAAGATGGCAAAAAAGGAGAATAAACCGGTACTGTTTATTATCTCTAGTCACTCATGTAAATATTGTCTTTTATTAGATAGAACTACATTACAAGATTCAAAAGTTGTTGAGTCAATCAATAAAGATTTTATAGCTATCCGTTCATGGACGGATCAAAGAGATTATATTCCTGCTGTATTAGCTCAAAACACTCCAGGTTTACCAGGTATTTGGTTCTTATTTCCTAATGGAGATCCAATGTACCAACCTATTTTAGGGTATATGAAAACAAATGCTTTTATTGGAGCTTTGGCTACTGTAAAAACAACTTTTGATAAATCTAAAAAGAGAGTAGTAAAAAAATGATATTTGTAAAATCAACTGATAATGATTTTAATGAAAAATTTGATGAACTTTTAAATCGTGGTAAGATGGATATTGCTCATGTAAGTGGGATAGTTGGAAATATTATTGATGAAATTAGAAATGATGGAAATAGTGCTTTAAAAGAGCATATATCAAAATTTGACCACTGGATGCCTGCATCAGATGAAGATTTAAAAATCACAACTGATTCAATGAGCAGAGCGTATGATAATTTAGATGAAAAACTAAAAGCCTCTTTGCATCTAGCATATGATAGAATTAAAGTTTATCATGAAAAACAAAAACCAAAATCATGGTTTGATACAGAGTCTAATGGTACTATATTGGGACAAAAAGTGACTCCTGTTGATAGTGCCGGACTCTATATTCCTGGAGGAAAAGCAGCATATCCCTCTTCACTTCTTATGAATGTTATTCCTGCACAGGTAGCTGGTGTTGAGCAAATCATTGTCTGTAC
>NZ_JALUKE010000154.1 GCF_027056685.1 Sulfurimonas sp. | reverse complement strand
AGATACAAGTTCTACGGCATTTAGAGAAGGATTATTTGCTAATTCTTTTTTAAAATGTTTTTGAATCTCCTCTTCATTTTTGCCTTTTGTGAGATTTAACAGTAATGGCACTTCACCATATTTTTTGAGTAGGGGTGTAATCTCGCGTGCAAAGTCAAGCACAACTGGCCCGCGTATGCCATGATTTGTAAATATTAAATCCCCTTTAGCTCGTAGTTTTTTATGCTTTTTCAAATCTACTCGCAGTTCTACTTTTGCTATGGTGTCGGCACGGCAGTTTTTGACCCACTCCTCTTTTGTACGCAGGGGCATCATGGCAGGAGAGAGGTCAGTCACTTTGTGTCCAAGCTCACTTGCAAGGTTGTAGCCATCTCCCTCAGCACCTAAAACAGGGTATCCAAGACCTCCTGTTGCTATGATGACATTGTCTGCGTTTATCATATTGTCTTGCGTCTTAACGCCGCTGATATGTTCGCCTATAAGTAAAATTCGTTCAACTCTTTGATTGCATATAGTGGTAATGCCTACTCTTTGCATCTCTTTTTTGAGGGCTTCTATGATAGTTGCAGCAGAGTGAGAAGTGGGAAAAACACGAAAACCATCAGGAGCATGGGTTGCAACGCCTATTTCATCCATAAAAGTGACAAGGGCTTTGTTATCAAACGCAGCGAGTGCATCTTGCATAAAGCGTCCATCACGCCCAAATCGTGCCATAAACTCTTCATTGCTTAAAGTATTTGTAAGGTTGCATCTTCCGCCACCCGTTGCTTTGAGCTTAGAAGCTATTTTAGAGAGTTTCTCTAGGAGTAAAACTTTTTTACCCTCTCGTGCTGCCACTATTGCGGCTATTATTCCAGCTGCACCACTTCCTACAACAATAAGGTCATAATTATCACTATTCATACCGTTATTTTAGTATAATTGCATTAATGAAAACTTATTATGGCGATAGAGAGAAGTGTTACAAATGTTATAGACCTAAAAGTTCGTGTATGTGCGGGCATTGTGAAGATATTCAAACGCAGACAAAGTTTGTGATTTTGATGCATCCAAAAGAGTTTAAAAAGGTCAAAAACAATACAGGACACTTTACACATCAAAGCTTGAAAAACTCAGAGCTATTCATAGGCATAGATTTTTCAGAGCATAAACGCATTAATGAAATTATTGCCTCACACGATAGTTACATTCTTTTTCCCTCACTAAACGCAGTGAATCTGACAAATGAGTACCCTAAACGCAGCGATAAACCACTAGCCATTTTTCTTATAGATTCGACATGGGCATGTACAAAAAAGATGTTTTGTGAGAGTAAAAATCTTAATAAACTCAAACATATGAGCTTTACAACAACAAAAACTTCACAATATGAGATAAAAGAGCAACCGAATGAAAATTATTTATCAACTATAGAGTCTACTTTGGTTGTTTTGGAGTTGTTAAACAAGTGGGAGATAGAAAAGATAGAGGAGAAGCAACTTCAAGGATTTTTAAACCCTTTTAAAGAGATGATAGCCTATCAAAAAAATCTCATAGCAAACCCAAAGAGTAATGCTGTGAGATTTAAAAGGTATAGTTAGCTTTTTACGCGTTTGCTACTGATTTAGCCCACTCTTCTGTTACTAAGTGGAGTTGTTCATTTGGAACTTCTAAAAAGTTAATTTCAAAGCTGTCTTCAAATTCACAAATCCCAATACTTCGAGGACGAACAGCCAAAATTTTACTTGTTGGAAGCATTTTTCCAAAACAAAATACTACATTTTTTGCAGCTTTAATTTCTGGAGCTATTACACCATCTTTTATTGAAGATGTATGTTCATAGTGATCAAATACAGCTATCTCTTTTGCTACGGGATGCTTTTCTATAAGTGCTTGAAAATGTGCAACAATCTCATTTACATTTTTGTATGTAGTCTCTTTTTTATTGATTACAAGATCAAATACAGGGTATTTATCCATTAAAATAGTTTTTGTCATATGTGTGTCCTTTTAAATTATACACGAAGTATATCTTATAGTTATTATAAAAATATTATATACTAATATTACTTTGGAAATATAATGGAGCCAAGACGAACCATGTTTGAGCCACACTCAATAGCTAGTTCAAAGTCACCACTCATTCCCATAGAACAGATTGTTGCACCTTCTAGTTGTTCATAAATTTTATGTGCTGTTAAAAAGCTCTCTTTAACAACTTCTTTATCTTGACTATGTGCGCCAATACTCATAATACCTTTTAGCTTGATATTTGGACACTCTTTTTGGATCGTATTGTAAATATTGATGGCATCTTCTGGCATAACACCATGTTTGCTCTCCTCTTTTGCTGCGTTTATATGGAGCAGACAATCAAGTGTCATCTCTTTTGCTAAAAGTTTTTTTTGCAACTCAGTTGCTAAATCCAATGAGTCAAGTGCCTGAAAAAGGCTAGGATTGATTGTAAGAAGATTATTTATTTTGTTTTTTTGTAAGTTTCCAATAAAGTGCCACTCAATAGGTAAATCTTCAAGCTCTTTTGTTTTTGCTTTAAGGTCTTGTACTTTGTTCTCAGCAAAAGCACGCTGTCCAATGTTATACAGTTTTTGAATGTCTCCACTTGTAGAGTATTTACTCACTGCCACGATTTTTACAATGTGATGTTCACTCACTTTCAGTCTAGCCGTTTCAACCCGTCTAATAACATCATCTATATATAATTTATACTCTAATTCATTCATTTTTTATCCTAGCAATTTTTGTTAATTCTATCATATTTTCTATGATGACCTATAAATAGAATATAAATTTTACTATTTTGTTCTGATAGTAAAATTTTATATTGTTGATGTGAGCC
>NZ_JALUKE010000153.1:2126-2844 GCF_027056685.1 Sulfurimonas sp. | reverse complement strand
TCTGGAATAACAAAGCAGAAGTTTCAAATTAGTAAGCGTAGGAATGTGTATCATTTTTCTGTATTTATAAAGGCAAAAATAGTAAAAGTTAAGGCATACGGTTTTAGTATTGCTAGAATGGAGATAAGTTTTACTACAAAAGATTATAAAAATAGAGTGATAGCCACAAATCTCATACATATTGATGGTCAATCTTCACAAGATTATAGTGTAGCACTACAAGACCTCGTAAAAAAATTAAACGCAGAGATAGAGAAAGAGGGAATCTTCAAAATATTAAACTTAAATATTTATTAACTGTTTACTTCCAAAGAATATACTTACAACATAACTAGTAAGTATAAAAAGAGAGGTAAATAAAATATGATTAATAAAATTAAAGAAGTTAAAGAAGAAGTAGCAAAGGTTGTTGTCGGTCAGGAAAAAATGGTTGATTCTCTACTTATTGCACTTTTATGTGAAGGGCATATTCTCATCGAGGGTGTCCCTGGACTTGCAAAAACTACAACAGTAAATGCTCTTTCAAAAGCACTTGGTTTACACTTTAAACGAGCACAGTTTACACCCGATCTTTTACCATCAGATATTTTAGGTGCAGAGATTTATGATCCACAAACAAATCAGTTTAAAATCAAAAAAGGCCCTATTTTTACAAATCTTTTACTTGCCGATGAGATTAACCGTGCTCCAGCGAAAGTGCAATCTGCTTTACTTGAAG
>NZ_JALUKE010000153.1:912-2116 GCF_027056685.1 Sulfurimonas sp. | reverse complement strand
GGAAAAACAGGTAACAATTGGAGATACAACATTTAAAATAGAACTTCCATTTTTTTTTTTTTTTACGCAAAATCCAGTAGAACAAGAGGGTGTCTATCAACTTCCAGAAGCACAGCTTGACCGTTTTATGTTAAAGCTTGTCGTAGGTTACAATACAAAAGAAGAAGAGTTAGAGATTGCAAGACGCATATCTAGTGGTAAGTTTGAGACTATAAACGCAGTGCTAAACGCAGCCCAACTTGAAGAGTTGAAAAAGGCTGTAAGAGAGATTCATGTTGATGCCGAAGTTGAAGAGTATATGATAGAACTTGTTAATGCAACAAGACATCCAGAGCAGTACGGACTTGATGAAGTAAAAGAGTACATTCAGTTTGGAGCTTCTCCCCGTGTAAGTATAGATATGTTTAAAGCGGTAAAAGCTATGGCATTTATGCGTGGAAAAGATTTTGTAACACCTGTAGATGTTGCTTACATTGTAAAAGAACTTATGCGCCACCGTCTTGTACTTACATATGAGGCAGAAGCTGAGGGAATTACAGCAGACAGTATCATTCAAAAAGTGATTGAAACAGTATCAATCCCGTAAGGTTGCAAAATTGAGCAAATTACAAAAAATACTTGTTCGAGCCCGTCGTCAAGTCTTTAGTGAAATGGTAGGGAATAATCCCTCCATCTTTCAGGGTGAGGGCTATGACTTTATAGAACTTCGTGAGTATATGCCCGGAGATGATATTCGTCATATTGATTGGAATATTACTGCAAAGTTAAAAAAGCCATATATTAAAATATTTCGTGAAGAGCGTGAGCTGAATGTTGTTGTCGCTTCTATGTTAAATGGAAGTGTTTACTTTGGTTCAAAGCGTTTTAAACAAGATGTTATTGCTGAGGTCAATGCACTGCTTAGTTTTTCTACTATTAAAAATGGTGATTTGCTTAGCTCATATATTTTTGCTGAGGAGATGTATTCTCATCTCAAACCGAGTAAAAAGCTCCACCAAGTACATAAAAATGTGCAAGAGATATTGGAATTTGAGCCACTGAACCATAAAGCAGATTATAAAGTTATGGCAAATACACTTTTTAAAAGGCTTAAACGCAAGTCCCTCATCATAATAGTGGGTGATTTCTTTGAAGTGCCTGATTTTAAACTATTGGCAAGAAAACATGAAGTTGTTGCTGTTATTGTAAGAGACAGACTTGAAGA
>NZ_JALUKE010000153.1:0-902 GCF_027056685.1 Sulfurimonas sp. | reverse complement strand
CTCTTTAGTTGATCCTGAATCAGGGAGTGTGCTTGAGGGTGATTTTAACGCACAAACAGTAAAAGATTATGCAAAAAAAGTGTTAATACATGACAGAGAACTCTACGCAACATTTAGAAAACATCAGATACGATTTAGTAAGATTTATACAGATGAAAATGTAAGCGTGGGTTTAAGAAGATTATTTGAGGGAAGATAGATGCAAAATACGCAACACACAACAATACCTCTACACGATATAAAGCCACTTTTAGAGATACAAGACTACTCTTTTTACTACTTTTTGGCAATAGTTACAGTAGTAATAGTTTTACTTCTTGGCGTCCTCTATTTAGCATATCGATGGATTAGAAATAGAAAAAAATTTAATATTAGAGCAGAACATTATAGATTATTGAGAAAAGTAAATTATAAAAATCCTAAAAAAGCAGCGTATGAGATTACGCACTATGGCGAAACTTTTAAAGATGATAGTGAGCGTCATAAAAGAGCGTATGAAAATATGCTTGAGCACCTTGAACAATATAAATATAAAAAAGATGTAAAAGATTTTGATAGCGATACTATTCACTATATTGAACTGTTTGAAGGAATGATAGATGTTTAATGGAATTTATTTTGAATTCCCTATACTGTTTTTACTCATTTTTTTGTTTGTAGCATGTGCTATTTTTTGTAAAATGAAAATGCCATCTATATATTTTCCACATACTGCAACATTTATGCAAAATACGGCATCTGCATCAAAGCTCCTCTTTTTTTTAAAATGGACTGCTATTGTGATGCTAATAGTTGCATTGATGTCTCCTGTAAAAGATGAACCGTATCAGCTTAAACCCAAACATGGGCATGAAATAGCGTTGATTTTAGATTCGTCTGGCTCTATGAATGAGAGGGGTTTT
>NZ_JALUKE010000152.1 GCF_027056685.1 Sulfurimonas sp. | reverse complement strand
CCATCTTTGATTTTTATATTTTGTAAATCTTTGACATTCATAGCATCAGCATGGACTTTTAAAATAAAATTATGCTCTTTTGTGATGATTTTACCACCACCTATTTTCACATTTTCATTCTCTACATCTCTGTTGAGTTCTAAAACAGTAATGCCATATTTATTGAGTGCATCAATATTTGGAAAGATTTTTATCTCTCTGTCTCTATAACCGATGATATTGACACCACCTACACCAATAATCTTTTGAAGTGCTGGTTTTACTTTCTCATCAGCAAAAAGCATAAGATTTTTCTGACTATCTTTTTTTGCTGTTAAAAAAACATTAATGACAGGCGCACTACCGATGTCAAGTTTGCTTACAAGTGGCGTTCTTGCCTCTCTTGGAAGTGTAACCGCAGAGACTTTATCTCTAACATCATTTGTTGCCTCATCAATATTTCTTTGTAAAAAGAATTTGACAATAACAACACTCACACCATCTGAACTTGTTGAAGTGATGCTATCAACCCCACCAATTTGAGAGATGGCTTCTTCTATTTTATCTGTTACTTCTGATTCTATCGTACTTGGTTCAGCCCCTGGGTAGATGGTTTTTATGGTAACTATGGGAAAGTCAATGTTTGGAAAGAGGGCAGAGGGCATACTCTTGAAACTCAAATATCCAAAAATAACCAATGTCATAACATACATTAAGGTTGTTATAGGTCTGTTTATTGCTATTTTATACATAAAAGACTACTTTTTTGCATTTGAGATGATGTAACCATCTCCAAAAAGACCAGGAAGAAAATCTTTTGTAATGACTTCAGCACTTATTTTTCTATCGTTAAAATTTGCTCTAGGGTAAATCTTCGATATTGTGCCAAAATACTCTTTTCCATCGCCATCGAGTTGATACTTGAATTTTTCTCCTACATGGACAAGATTTCTATTTTTTTGATCAAAGCTAAGCAGAAGTTTTCTTTTTGAAATACTTTGTATTTTAAACGCAGTACGAAGCATCATACCACTAACAGCATCCCCTTTTTCAATCTCTTTTGCATAGATAACGCCATCAAAAGGAGCTTTTAGAAATGTTTTGTTATAGAGTGCCTGTTGGTAGGCAAGTTGATTTTTTGCACTCTCATATCTATTTGCAACTGCATCAAATTTTGCTTCATCAATGAGATTTTTAATCTTTAATTGTCTCTCATAATTTTTTTTAGCATATTTAAAAGTAGTCTTGGCAACAGCCAACATTGCTTTTATATCGTTGTTTTGTAACTGTGCGAGAACTTCTCCCTTTTTGACATGGCTGCCAACACTTACATCTATTTTATCAACGATTCCACTTGCAATAAATGCAAGGTTTGCATCTCTCATTGGATGGACTATAAATGTAGCATAAATCTCTGCTGCGTTTACAAGATTCACTAACATGAGTAGTGTTATGACTATTTTTTTCATTACTGTAACTCCCCTAATATATTTTTTCCACTGTAGTAGTAGTAGATCGCATAAGCGACTTCCAAGTCATTTAAACTACTCTCATAGAGTGCTTTTGTGCTTGTTTTTTTTGTAAGTGCATCAAGATAGACAATGTAATCAACAATGCCTGCATTATATTTTTTCTCTATTGTCTTAAAAGCACTTGTTGCTGCGTTTAGCGCACTTTTTGAACTTGTGATTTTGAGTTTTGCTGTTTGGATTCTTGCAAGGGCAAGATTGTATTGCATCTTTTGCTCTTTTGTTTGGTACTCTATTTGCGATGCAAGTGCTGCTGCGTTTAGCTTTAGTGCCTCTTTTGTTTTTGCAAGACTGCCAAAGTCAAAAAGACGGATATTTGCGCTTATGAGTAAGACATTTTGTTTATCAAGTGGGGTTGCTATTTTTTTTGCTAAAGGATCTAGTCTGTCATAAGAGTAGAGAGAGTATTTATCTTCAAGACGGATGTTTGGATAGTAGTAACTCTCTACTGCGTTTGCATTATACTCTATGGCACTTTTCTGTGCGCTTACCGCCTTAATAGTTTCAAGCAGAGCATAATCTCCCTCAAGTTGCTTTTTAAAACTGGAGTTTTGTAAAGTTCCTATTTTTTTACCGACTTTTAACTCTAGTTGGGATTTAAGAGAGAGAATTTGGAAACGAATAGTTTGCATATCGTAAAGATTTGTGTCAAAATCAGACTGCACCCGTTCTACATCATCTAGAGTTGCC
Organism: Sulfurimonas sp.; assembly: GCF_027056685.1. Classification (GTDB taxonomy): domain Bacteria; phylum Campylobacterota; class Campylobacteria; order Campylobacterales; family Sulfurimonadaceae; genus Sulfurimonas. The sequence continues at coordinate 6,869 of NZ_JALUKE010000152.1, read as the reverse complement.
ATTTTTACATCGTAAAACTGTTTTATGCGTTCAAGTTGGGCTTTGAGTGTTTTTTGTGCCTCTTCTCTTGCGTTTAGTGAAGCCTGAAGACTCTTAATGGCAAAGAAATTTTTAGTGATATTGAGTGCAAGAGACTTTCTAAACGCAGCCGTATCAAAACTAGAAGCATTTAGTGATGCTTTTTTCGCATCAACTTGTGAAGAGCGTCTGCCTCCATCATAGATGTCAACGGCTACTTTTGCGTATGCACTGTAGACATCACCTGCTTGAAAAGGAGAGACTTTATCATCGCGTTTATAAAATCCTCCCAAATCCACAGTAGGAAAATAGTCACTTTTTTGTGCAGTGACACTTTTTGCTTTTGCATCTTGAGTATATTTTTTTGCTAAGACTATATCATTTTTCTCTTGCGCGAGTTTGATAAGCTCATGAAGATTTTCGGCACACAGGAGTGCTGGCAGAAGAAGTAGTAGTAATTTTGTTTTCATTTTTTCACCTCTATTAGAGAAAATATTGTCTCTATGTTTTGATTGAGCTCTTTTTGTAAATCGTCTATTGTATTTGTTATGCTGCTTGAGATAAACATCCCCTCACCAAGCGCAAAGAGCCCTTTGGCTATATCTATTGATTTTGGAATAATCTCTTGTTTGTCTATTCCCTCTTGAATGATGTTGCACATCCAGTTAAAGTATCTATTTACACACTCTGTTTGAAAGCTTGTTATATGCTCATTTGGTGCTGTAAGATTTATGGATATAAAGTCTTTATAGATTTCTCTTAGCTCTTTTGTTTCATCGCTGTAGAAAAATTCAGCAAATATTTTGACTCTCTCTTTTGCAGTAGTGACACTTTTGAGTTTACACTCTTTTGCCTCATCATGCTCAAGCATCATATGGCGAAGCAGTTCAAAAACTATCTCCTCTTTGTTTTGAAAGTAGTCATAAATGCTCCCCTTGCTAATACCTGCGTTTGTAGCAATCTTTGCGATGGTTAAATCTTTGAGAGAGTTGTTTACAAACAAGTCTTTACAAGCAAGAGCAATATCTTTTTTCTTTTGGACTTTATCTACTATGATTGCCATGAAACCTCCATTTATGACCGACTGTTGGTCATTTATAAAATTCTACATTAATTAAGCTTTATAAGATATAATTTTTTTAAATTATTTTGGGGTTTGTATGGATTATTTATTGGCATTACTATTGGCATTTCAAGATGAGGTCTCTCAAACGCAGCTTCTTAAACCAAAGTATTTAGCACATGTAGTTCCCAAAGATATGTCGATTAAGACGAAAAAAAAGCGCTTTTTATATCTTGTAGTTCCTCCTACACAAAATGTTCATAAAAAATTGATGCAACGCTATAAAAGAGTGGCACAAGATATAAAAAATGCTCATATTACTGAGGAGATAGCATCTCTAAAAAAAGAGTATGGTGCTACTAGTAATGAAGATTTATTGGCTCGTTTAAAGCCTCATCCTGTAAGTATTACTCTCGCACAAGCTGCCATGGAGAGTTCTTGGGCAACATCTCGTTTTTTTAATGAAGCAAATAATATATTTGGTATGTGGAGTACAAGTCCAAAACAAGAGCGTATAGCAGCAGGGCAACAAAGAGAGGGCAATGTTACTATTTGGCTGAGAAAATTTGATACGATTGATGACTCCATCAAAGCCTATTATGAATTAATATCTAAGGCTAAAGCCTATGCTAAACTTCGTAAGCTGCGTTTGGAAACAAATGACCCGTTCATAATTACGCAAGGACTTGATAAATACTCAGAGATAGGGCAGGCGTACATTAATGAGATAAACAGTGTGATTCGTCATAATAATTTTACGAAGTATGATAAAGAGTAAATAATAGACATGAAAAGTATTTATTTGTTATTTATCTCGTTAAGTTTATCGGCATTCAGCCTACATATGGACTATATTGGTGAACTTTCTATTTTTGGAAAAGTTGCTGAAGCTTCTATTGTCTATAGTAACAACGGGAAAAAGTATCACATTCGAGTTGTAGGTTATGGAACAGGCATAGTCGGTTATTTAACACAACATAAAAAATACATTTATCAGAGTATTGGTGTAGTTAAAAAAAATCAATTACTTCCCCTAAAATATATTGCACAAGAAACTGCCCAAGATTATAATAAAACAAAAGTGTATACATTTGATTATGAGCATAACAAAACTATTGTTACTAAATATAAAGAAGAAAAGAGGGAAGAGCCAATCTATAATGTTTTTTCTTCTGCAAGAAAGACTAGAAGTAAGTTCATTAATGAAAAATCTACAAAGATATTAGATAAAGTATATGATAATGATATGGTAAGCGTTCTTTTTAATAAAAAAAATAATTTACTAAAAATGAAGATTGGTGAATCAAAATTGATTCGTGCTACTGGTAGCAAAGATACGCAAAAAGGCATAATCGTAAAGTTAGTCAGTATAAATGGTGGAAAGTATAAATATAGTGTAATGCTTAAAAAAGATTATTTAAAAGGTGGTTCGGCAAAAGTAACTTTTATTTTAGACAGTAATAATATTCTGTATAAAGCAAAGGTAAATGGAATACTTTTTTTTGGTAATGCTACAGTCAAAAGATATCAAATTCAATAAAATAGCTACTTTTTTAAATGTCCAAAATAAAATTCAAGATAAAAATTTAATGCATAATTTGCTTCATAATTATGCTCTTTATTGAAGTTTACACTCGGTATTATTCCATAATAAAACCATTTTCGTAAGGCTGTTTTACGAAAACTTAGAGCCGTTGTATAGTTAGTGACACCTCTATATTTCTTTGTTTTATACTCATATTGGGTATTTCCAGAAAAGAGTTGAGATAAATTTAAAGCAGCTGTTTTGTTTAAAATCCAATAGTGTTGCAGTACAAGACTATAATCCATACCTGAGTTTTTTTCTTGAGTTGCACGCAATAGAGTTATTCTAAAGAGTCTAGAATCAGATAAGTGCTTGTCAAAATATATATCTGTCTCTTCTTCAAATAAGTTTTTAAGTGAGTATTTAAACTCTTGAGCTGATAAAATATTCCATGAGTAGAAATCTTTTTCTATTGAATATCTTGCTATAGTAAATAGATTGAGTCCATTTACTCCAAGAGAGTATCGTGATTTTATTTTATGAACAAGAGTGGCAAAATAGTTTATTCCTATTTCTGTTCCATCCTGTTCGTTTAATTGGTTGGTTATAGGATTGCTAGTGACATCTTTTTTTAAGCCATTTATAAAAAGGTTGTATTTTTTGGTACTTTTACTTAATGGAATTCGTGCATTTACTCCTATGTTGAATCTATTGGTCTCTTTAGACTTGAAAGTTGAATTTAGTTTTACAGAAATATAAGTTTCATCTGTCTCATCAGTAAATTTTTTAGTACGAAAAAAATTATCTATAGATGTTTTTTTATGAATTGTATTTTTAACTATAAGTACTGTTGTATTACTATCTGGATTTATAAGCATATTATTAATTGAGTCATCGATATAGTTTGAAGAGTCAATCACTTGGTTTGAAATTAGATTATATGTCTTATCTATATAGCACTCTTTATCAATATCGTCAGCCATAAGAGCTATACTAAATATTAGTAGTAGCAAAATTTGAGTATGATTTAACAACATAGTGTATTTTAAGATATAAATTCTTTAGATGTACTTGAAAACTGTTGTTGACACGCATCCTATTTGGATGACATGTTGGTAACATTTATATGGGTAGATTTTTGTTCTTATATACCTATAAGATAGAGTTAATTTTTCTACACATTATAGTAAGTAGCATCAGGATGATAGACTACAAGTGCAGATGTCGATTGCTCTGGATGAATTTGGAATGTTTCACTCAGTTCAATGCCAAACTCTTCTGGTTTTAACAGATTAAAAAGTGGACGATTAAGCTCCAAATCAGGACATGCTGCGTAGCCAAAGGAGTAACGGCTTCCTTGATAACGGTTCATGCGTACATCTGCTAAGGTATTTCCCTCATCTTTTGCAATGCCTAAATCAAGGCGTATCTGCTTATGAGCAATTTCGGCAAGTGCTTCTGCAAGTTCTACTCCAAGCCCATGAAATTGGTAATATTCAGTATAGTTTCCAGCTTCATAAATCTCTCTTTCAACTTCACTAAGTTTCTCTCCTGCACTTACACATGTTAAGGCTATAACATCATGACGGTCAGCGTGAAAAAAGTCACTTAATGCACGATGAGGTTTTTTACGCTGTCTTGGAAAATTAAAAATCTCCTCTGCACGCCCCATAACCTGATCAAGTGGTTCCCGATTTATATCCTCTTCATTAAACCACCCCTCACTCTCATCAAAAATAAGGAGCGTATTATCATCACTACGGCATGGCCAGTAGCCATATAAAATGGTAGGCTCAAAGAGTTGCTCATCTATAAAGCGTTTTTTAAGTTTTTCATAGGCTGGCCAGACAACTTCATCAAGCTGTTTTTGGTATGCCTCTTTACTCATTCCTTTAGAGGAGTAACCCCAGCGAGATTTAAAGAGGAGTTTGTGGTTTATCCACTCAAATGCCATCTCTACTTGTTGTGAAGTAAGTTTTATTTGGCGTCTCCCCCAAAAGGGTGGGGTAGGAACTACTACATCACGAGAGGGCATTTTTATCTCTTCAAATGGAGGAATGATGTACTCTTTTTCCTCTTTTTTCTCTACCTCTGGTGCATCAGGGTGGAGGTTTGTATCCATATTTCCAGCTTCAATTCGGCTCATGGCAGTAACTCCATCAAAGGCATCTTTACAGTAAAATATAGGACCATCATAAGCAGGACGGCAAAAGTCATCTATGAATGAGCGAGTAAGTGCAGCACCACCCAGAAGCATAGGTATTTTTATGCCTTTTTCTTGTAAGGTTTTGAGGTTTTCAAGCATTACTTGTGTTGATTTTACAAGTAGCCCACTAAATCCAAGTGCCGTTGCGTTTGACTTTTCAAGTGCCTCTAAAAAGCTCTCAAGTTCTACTTTGATGCCAAGATTAATGACTTTGTAGCCATTGTTTGAGAGAATAATGTCCACAAGATTTTTTCCAACATCATGTACATCTCCTTTGACTGTCCCCAGAATAAGCGTTGTATCGACTGCTTTTTCCACTTTTGGCAGGTAAGGGTTAAGATGATCTACCGTTTTTTTCATGGTCTCTGCTGACTGGAGGACGAATGGGAGCTGCATTTGCCCTGAACCAAAGAGCTCCCCGACAACTTTCATGGCATCAATGAGAATTTCATTGACAATAACTTCAGGTTTGATTTTGTGGCGTGCCTCTTCTACAAGAGGAATCATTCTCTCTTTATCGCCATCCATAAGAAGTTTAGCAATTTTTTCTTCATCACTCATAGCAAGGTACTCTTCATCAACAGCATCGTTATTGACTGCCTCTTTTTTGCTAAAGTGGTCTATAAATGTGAAAAGTGCTTCTCCATTTGGTTTACGGTTGAAGATGAGGTCGTCACATATCTCTTGTTCCTCTTTTGGAATTTTATTCAGAGGAATGATATGTTTTACATTAATGATGACTGAGGTAAGTCCTGCTTGGACACAGTGGTGTAAAAACATAGAGTTAAGATATGGTCTTGCATCTTTATCAAGCCCAAATGAGATGTTTGAAAGTCCAAGGGTTGCACCAACTTCTGGATGTTTTTGGCGAAGTTGTTTGATGGCTTCAATGGTATTAATTCCTGCTTCCCAGTACTCTTCATCTCCACTTCCAAGGGTAAAGGTAAGCACATCAAAAACTAAATCCTCTTTTTTAATGCCGTGTCTATTTGTTGCAAGGTCGATAATTCTATCAGCTACGGCGAGTTTATTTTCAACTGTTTTTGCCATTCCAATTTCATCAATGGTGAGACAAACAAGGGAAGCACCGAATTTTTTTGCTAAAGAACAAACTGCATCAAATTTCTCCTCTCCATCTTCAAGGTTTACAGAGTTTAAAATAGGCTTACCACCTATATGTTTGAGTGCTGTTTCAAGTCCTGTTGTTTGTGTTGAATCTGGCATAAGTGGAATAGCGATTTTTTGTGCATAGAGTGCCATAACAGCGTTCATGTCCTTTGTCTCATCTCGTCCTGCAAAACCGACATTTACATCGAGTACATGCGCTCCTGCTCGTACTTGTTGTTGTGCAACGGAGAGTGTACCCTCATAATCTTCTGCTAAAAGAAGTTCACGAAAGGCCTTTGAACCTGTTGCGTTTGAACGCTCACCCATAAGGAGTGGTGCTGGTTTTTGCATTAGCTCTACGGTGTTAAAGAGTGAAGCGATGGAAGTCGGATGCGAGCCTGTTGGGGCTTTTGGCGTAAGGGAGGTGCCGGCATCAACAAGCGCTCGAATATGTTGCGGTGTTGTCCCACAACAGCCTCCTAAAAAGCTCACTCCATCATATTCAAGAAATTTTTTCTGTTGCTCTACAAATTCATCAGGACCCATTGGATAGTAGGTGTATCCGCCACGGTTTTGTGGAAGCCCTGCGTTTGCATGAACACTAATGGGTTTATGCCACACTTCGCTAAGTGTTTTCACATGTTTTCGTACTTGCTCAGGTCCTGTTCCACAGTTAAAACCAAGACTTAAGATGTCAAAAGGCTCCATAATTGTTGCAATAGTTTGTGCATCAGTTCCTATAAGCATCGTTCCACTCAGCTCAATGGTAACGGAGACCATAATGGGAATTTGGGTATCTCTTTGTCTATTTGCCTCTTGAATGGCATGCAATGCTGCTTTTATTTGGAGTGGGTCTTGTGCAGTTTCTATAAGAAAAATATCTGCTCCTCCATCAATAAGTGCTAAACAAAATTCAGTATAACCTGCATACATTTCATCATAAGTAATAT
>NZ_JALUKE010000151.1 GCF_027056685.1 Sulfurimonas sp. | reverse complement strand
TCATTTTAGTTAATCTTTTTGGCAGAGCAATAGGCTCTACATTGATAGCAACCTGCGGATAGATTCGGACATAGTTTTTGAGATAAGCATCCTTTTTATAATCCCATTCATCGCGTAAAAAGCCCTTACCTAAAGGGTAATCTTCTACATCTCTTGATGAAATATCTAGATCCATCTTAACACGCGAAGAGAGATTTGCATCTTTTTTTCCAAGGGTTATCTCATCCAATTCCGCTGCATTATAAAGGGCATCTTCATCAAAACTGTCATTCTCTTGTCTGTCCACATTGACCTGTTCCATAAAACTCATCAAAGACTCAGGCAAAAAGAGCAAAAGACCATCTGTCTCTTTCTCATCGTCTATCTGATTTGCCTTTTTCTTCATCTTCAGCTCTTCGGTCTTGTCCTCTTTGCCATCTTGTCGCCCCATCTCCTCTTCATCATTAAAGTCAAGCAGTTTGGAATTTGTGGCAATAGAAGGGTATATCCAAAGTGGATTTGGGTAACTCTTATCATCTAGTAACGCTTCAGCATTTGAAGAGTCAATATATGATAATTCCGGATAATTTTGCAGTAGTAAATCTTTTGCTTTGTTGTAAAAATCTTTAAAGCCTACATATTTGTTTGTAAGAAATGCAGCAGCTCTTCTGTTTTCACTAATGATGTCACTGCTTTGTAAATTTACTTGCGTGAGCATTGCACAGAGCCAGTAGTAGTGCATATCGTTTAGATCTTTGTCAGGCAAGTAAGCAAGTGTAGCAGGAAAATAGAGTGCTTTTTCATCTTGCCAAGCAAGAAAAAAGCTCTTCCCTTTTCCTGAAAATTTCTCTATAAGTGTTCTTGAAGTCTCTATAAATCGTTTATCTGTAATATGCAACTCTTTTGCTTTATCACCTCCAAGAAGATGATAGAAGATTTTAAGAGATTTCTCTTTTGACTCAAAAGATACTCCAGACTCTTCATACAAACGAGAGGCTTTTTTACGCAGATATGAATCTGCAAAGATGCCGACTTTTTCATCTACATCTTCAAGGAGCACTTTGCTCCAAGAGAAGAGACGAGAGACTTTCGATGCCATCTTTAGGCTGCTACTTTGTCTTCTTTTACAAAGAAACTGTAAAAATAAACCAAAAGACCTGTAAATGTCATAAGACCAAATAGTGAACGAACAATGTAAACTGCAGTCATTTTTGACTGAACATCCATAAATGCCATAGCATGCGCCGAATCAGGAATTCTTTGCATCTCTATCTGCATTACACCTGCAACTGTCAGTGCAACAGTCAAGCCTATCATGCCAATAACCATCAACCAAAACGAAACAAGCTCAACTTTTTGTGCTTTTTCGCAGTTCCCATGAGGACGCCCTCGTAAAATTGGCATAGCATAAGAGATCATAGTAAATACAATCATAACATACGCACCAAAAAATGAGAGGTGACCGTGTGCTGCAGTAAGCTGTGTACCATGAGTATAGTAATCAACTGGAGCGAGTGTATGCATAAATCCCCAAACACCTGCACCTAAGAAACCAACTACTGCTGTACCTTTTGCCCATGTAAGTGCTATTTTATTATCATCTTGAATACGACGATTTTTTATCATGCTGTAAGCAAACAAAATCATCAAGAAAAATGGTATTGGCTCTGCAGCTGAAGCAATTGAACCTATCCACAACCAGTATCCTGGTGCACCCATATAGAAGAAGTGATGTCCAGTTCCTGCAAGTCCTGCAATAAGTGTCATAGCAATAATAAGATATAACCATTTGTCAATATGTTCACGGTCAACACCTGTAAGTTTGATAAGTACAAACGCAAGTAACGCACCTAAAATCAACTCCCAAGTAGCTTCAACCCATAAGTGAACAACGAACCACCAGAAAAATTTATCCATAATCATATTGTCTGAGAAATAAAACGCAAACAAGAAGAAAAATGCTAAACCAAAAAGACCAGTAAGTAAAATGATAGAAATCGTAGTCTTACGACCTTTAATAACCGTCATAGTCACATTTAAAAGGTATGAAAGTACAACAATAACAATACCAATTTTAGTAATTGTAGGTTGCTCTAAAAACTCTCGCCCCATCGTAGGCCACAAATCATTCATAGTAATTTTTGTTAGTTCAGCATATGGTACTAACAAATAACCTAAAATAGTAAGAACACCAGCAACAACAAATACCCAAAAGGTAATTTTTGCTAAAAGCGGACTCCACAACTCTCTCTCAGCTTCTTCAGGAATCAGGTAGTATGTACTTCCCATAAAACCAAAAAGTAAAAGAACAATAAGTAAGTTTACATGTACCATACGAAGTGCATTAAACGGAATAGCTGGGAATAAAAAGTCACCATAAATATACTGGATACTCATAGTTAAACCAAATAAAATCTCCCCGGCAAGTAAAATCAGTGCAAATATAAAATATGGCTTTGCGACCATTTGAGATGAATATTTCATATAAATTCCTTATCCTTGAATATTTGGTGGCCACTCTTGGTCATTGACCTTAGACATCCAAATTAAAAAGTCAGCAAGATTGTTGACCTGTTTTGTACTTAAGTGAAACTGTGGCATTTTTCTTCTATTTGGAATATCAAGTGGCTGTGCTGCCATCCATCCCTGCATATAAGCTCTAAATGCCTTTTTATCTCCCCCACCTAAACGCTGAAAGGCATTTCCTAATTCAGGAGCATAGTATGCGCCCTCCCCCAGTAGTGTATGGCAACCAACACAATCGTTGTCTTCCCATATCTTTTTTCCTGCAACTACTGATTTTGTAATTTTGCTTGCATGGCTTAATTCTGGTATTCTATGGACCGTATCAAATGTCAATCCAGTAAAAA
>NZ_JALUKE010000150.1 GCF_027056685.1 Sulfurimonas sp. | reverse complement strand
TGGCATTAGAGAAGTAAGGGGCTAAAATGGAAAAATTATATACTAGAGATACACAAGCGATTTTTTGGAACAACAATAAAACTGCTATTCAAAGAATGTTAGATTATGATTATACAATTAAAAGAGATACTCCTTCTGTTGCAGCAATCGTTGCTCCAACGAGTGGAAATAAATTTGAAAAATTCTTTTGGGGTCCAGATGAAATAATGGTTCCTCTTTATAAATGTACTGCAGATGCTAAAGAAGCACATCCAAATGCTGATGTTCTTTTAAACTTTGGTTCTTTTAGAACTGCTTATGATGTAACTATGGAAGCTGTAGAACTTGGTGGATTTAAATCTATTATGGTTACTGCTGAGGGTATTCCTGAAAGACTTGCAAGAAAAATGAACAATACAGCTCGTAAAGCTGGTGTTACGGTAATTGGGCCAGCAACTGTTGGTGCTATTGCTCCAGGTGCATTTAAAATTGCAAATATTGGTGGGACAATTGAAAATATTGTTCGTTCAAAACTACATCGTGCTGGTTCATGTGGACTTGTAACTCGTTCAGGTGGTCTTTTTAATGAACTTTCAAACATTATTGCACTCAATGCTGATGGTATTGCTGAAGGTGTTGCTATTGGTGGAGATAGATTTGTTGGATCAGTTTTTATCGACAATATGCTTCGAATGGAAAAAAATCCAGATGTAAAATATATGGTACTTCTTGGTGAAGTTGGTGGTACTGAAGAGTATAAAGTAATTGAAGCTATTAAAAACGGTCAAATTACTAAACCTGTTATCGCTTGGTGTATTGGTACGATTGCTAAACACTTTAGCTCAGGCGTGCAATTTGGTCATGCAGGTGCATCTGCAAATGCTGATGCTGAAACTGCAGCTGCGAAGAATAAAGCAATGGCAGAGGCAGGCATTCATGTTCCAGCATCTTTCAATGATTTACCAGCTACTATTAATGAAGTCTATGCAGAGTTAAGAGCGGATGGTGTTATAGGTGAAATTCCAGAACCGGATATGAATGTTGTACCAAAAGTACGTCGTTCAAAACAATTTATCTGTACTATTTCTGATGACAGAGGTGAAGAGTGTACATATGCAGGTTTCCCTATCTCTTCAGTTGCTACTCCAGATACAGGTAAAGGAATCGGTGATGTTATTTCACTTCTATGGTTTAAAAAACAGTATCCAAAATGGGCTACAGAATTTATTGAAACCGTAATTAAAACTGTTGCAGATCATGGTCCTGCAGTTTCAGGTGCGCATAATGCAAAAGTTACTGCTCGTGCTGGTAAATCAGTTGTTGAAGCACTTGTAACAGGTCTTTTAACTATTGGTCCTCGTTTTGGTGGTGCTATTGATGGTGCAGCACAACACTTTAAATATGCTGATGACAATAACTTGTCTCCAGCAGAATTTTTAGGTCATATGAAAAAAGCGGGTATTCCAATTCCAGGTATTGGTCATCGTATTAAATCTTTGAAAAATCCAGATTTACGTGTTGAAGGGCTTAAAAAATTCGCGAAAGAGTATTTTCCAGCAACACCATTATTTGATTATGCATTAACAGTTGAGCAATTAACTACATCTAAAAAAGAAAACTTGATTCTTAATGTTGATGGAACAATTGGTATTTTAATGGTAGATATGTGGAGAGCATTAGGTTATAGTGAGGAAGAAATTAATGAATTTATATCTTCAGGTACACTTAATGCATTCTTCATTGTTGGTCGTTCAATAGGTTTCATTGGTCATGTACTTGATGAAAAACGCCTTGCAATGCCAATGTATAGACATCCAATGGATGACATACTTTATGATGTACAAAAAGCAGAAAAAATATAATTTATTCTACTTGGTAGCTAGAAAAATTTCTAGCTACTGTATCACTCTTTGATTCTCTTTTAACTCTTCTCTTTTATATTCAATATTTTTACGATATACTTAAGGTATGAAAAAAGCATTTACATTACTTGAATTAGTTTTTGTTATTATGGTTGTTGGGGTATTGTCCGCAATTTTAATTACAAGGACAGAACGCAGTCCTCTTCAAGAAGCAGCTGTGCAACTTCTTTCAGATATCCGTTATACGCAGCATTTAGCAATAATAGATGATAAGTTTAATGCATTAGATCCTGATTGGTATCAAAGGAGATGGCAGATACTTTTTGGAAAGAATGTAGATTCAAATAATCAATGGGCATATACAATATTTTCTGACACTGCAGGACATGCAACAGGTGATGCAAGTGAAGCTGAGATAGCTATTAATCCTATGAATCTAAATCAACGAATGACAGGTGGTTATACAGGTGCAAATAATTTGAATTATAGTAATTCTAATTTTGTTGGTATGAAAAAGCTAAACTTAGGAAGCAGTTTTGGAATTGATGATATAACATTTACATGTGGTCAAAGATTGGCATTTGATCATATTGGAAGACCTATGCGTGGTGATCAAAGTACAATGACAGGCAGTTATCATGCAGGGACTGATAGATTACTAAAAAATAAATGTACTATAGTATTAAAAAAAGGTACAAAAGAAGCCAAAATTACAATAATGCCTGAAACAGGCTATGTGCGTATAACTTTTTAAATTCTTCCCCATTCTCTTTACAACTTAAGCGACAATTAAGCATCACTTCTCTATAATTCCCATCCACAAACAGAGAGACCTTGTTTAAAAGGGCTAGAGAGACTTCAAGTAGAAGCTTTTGAGAATGTTTGAGATCATTGAAAACTAAGCAAGTAAGAGACTAGTAAGTAACAAACTAGTTATCTTATTTAGAAATAACTAATATAACAACAACCGTCTATTCTATTTGTAATCTAACTATTAATTTAGTTAGTTTCCCTATAGTAATAGATAACTATACTGTATATAAAG
>NZ_JALUKE010000149.1 GCF_027056685.1 Sulfurimonas sp. | reverse complement strand
AAGGCATAGTTGAGGTTTTGTTTGACAATGTTGCGGTACTTTTTACTTGAAATATAGCCAATAAATGCTAAAAAAACAAAAAAGTTCTTACGAGCACTTTTTGGTAAAGCCATAAGAATTTTTTCTAAGATGAGTAGAGATTTATAGCCCATTATTTTAGTAACTCCTTCGCCTCTTTGAGGACTTTTTCATAAGGTATATCTTTTATAGAAAAATCATTTTTATCTATTTTCATTATATTGACAGAGGAGGGTGATTCTATTGCCACATTTTTTTGTGTTTCATAAAGCATACGCCTGTTTGTAGGTCCAAGTAGTGTAATAGATGGAATGTTTTGCGCCCATGCAATATGCGTAGGACCTGTGTCATTTCCTATAAGTAGATCAAGGTGGGATATAAAGGCAATAAGTTCACTTAAATTCATAGCGGGTGCAAGTTCGGCATACTCTGAGTGTTCACAAATCCACTCTGCATCGGCTTTTTCGCTCTTATTTCCCCAAATTATGAACGCCTGTTCTTTAAGTGTATTACAAACTTTTACAAGCTCCTCTTTTGGATAAATTTTAGATTTCCATGATGCCCCAACAACAAAGGCAATATTTTTCTTCTCGCTGCGTAGTTGGTACTCTTTTGTGACTTGAAATATAGGTTTTTTATTTAAAATCATTGCATCTGTAATGGTAAAATTCAGCGCATCTGCAACTACAAAACAGTTGCGTTTGACAACATTTTCGCTGTAAGCAATATGTGAAGTTGCTCTATAAAAAAGAGCTGCAAGAGACTCCCTCGTTGAATCTTTGTCAAAGCCATGGGTATTTTTGCCTATAAGTCTTGCAACTATGGCTGATTTTATAAGTCCCTGAATATCAATGATAATGTCATACTCACCCAAAGTGCGGAGTTTTGAGATGTTGTGTTGTAGCAGTTTAAAACTTTTTTCTCTTTTAAGTTGTTTAAGGTTGATAGTATGCACATTTTGAACATCTTCAAGAAGGTTCACGGCATCGCTAAACATCTCTTCTGTAATCCAATCTATTACTGCGTTTGGATATTTTTGTTTGATGAATTGCACTACAATTGCACTATTGACTATATCGCCAAGTGCAGAGAGTCGGACAATTGCTAGTTTTTTGATCTCTTTATTCATTGATGACATTATAGTGAATCTTTGATATAATTAGAATAAAGTAAAATAAGGGGTAGATGAATGGTTCCATCAGATATACAACGCTTTTCGGAAAGTAGAACAAAAGCAAGAGCATATTTCTGTTATCTTTTTTCAAAAAATATTCCAAACCGACTCCCTTCAATTACTCGTGAAATGATTGTACCCCGCCTGCTGAAAATAAAATCAGAATTAGATAGCTGTGAGGGTGTTTACCTTTTGGATGAAAAAGGTGTACAAGTTAGTCCTACTTTTACCAAAACGCAGCAAATTGATGATGATATTGGGAAAATTAGAGCAGATAGAGCTTACTATTATCGTGCTGTAAGAGAAGAGAGATGTACACTTACGGACCCATATCCTTCTTTAATTACAGGCGATTTGAGTGTTACTACCTCTTCTCCTATATTTAATGAAAATGGGGAGTTAAAGTATGTGGCATGTATTGATATGCCTCTTGAAGAGGTCTTAAAAGTTGCCCATCCTACTACTTTAGACACTTTTACAAAAGAGTTTTTCAAGTATAGTTACGCTGCTTTTTCAATAGCACTTATTTTAGTAGCACTGCTTCTTTTTGCTAAAGGCGTACAGAGCTTTTTTGTTTATGAAATTTCTACTGCTAATTTTAAAATAAAAGATGTTTTTGAAGCAACGATTCTTTTAACACTCTCTTTGGCTATTTTTGACCTCTCCAAAACGCTTATTGAAGAGGAGATATTGGGACGGCATAAAGAGCATAACATTTCAGGACCGCATAAAACGATGGTACGCTTTTTGGGTTCTATCATCATTGCACTCTCCATTGAAGCTTTGATGTTGGTGTTTAAGTTTGCAATAACTGATCCAAATAAACTAATATATGCCATTTATATTATTATAGGTGTAGCTATATTAATCGTGAGTTTGGCAGTATATATAAAATTTACAAAATTAAAAATAGATGAGTAAAAATGATAGCAATTATTGATTATAATATGGGAAATTTGGCGAGCGTCAAAAACGCATTTGCCAAACTAGGGCAAGAGACAATAGTAGAGAGTGATCCTGCAAAATTTCAAGAGTACGATAAACTTATACTCCCTGGTGTTGGTGCGTTTGGTGATGCTATGGAGCATCTGCAAGAGCGTAATATGGTAGATGCTATCAAAGCCTTTGCAAAAAGTGGTAAGCCGATGTTAGGTATTTGTCTTGGTATGCAGCTGCTTTTTGAGAGTAGTGAAGAGTTTGGTGCACACAAAGGTCTGGCTCTTATCAAAGGAAAAGTAGTCAAGTTTGACAAACAAAATTTTGATGAAGCTTTAAAGATTCCTCATATGGGATGGAACAGAATGTTCACAAAAAACCATCCTCTTTTTGAAAACTTAGATGATGAACATTATCTTTACTTTGTACATACTTATCATGCAGTTTGTGATGATGAGAAAGACATTATAGGTGAGACATATTACGGATACAAATTCACATCAGCCGTAGCGCATGGCAACATCATGGGTATCCAACCTCACCCTGAAAAGAGTCAAGATAATGGACTCAAAATTTTAGAAAACTTTATAAAACTGTAGGAAGTAAAATGGAAGAACACTTTATAAGAGAGATAAAAATACAAGAGTATAAATCTTTACAAAACTTTCACGCAGAAGGTCTTGCTCGTATCAATCTTATTGGTGGTAAAAATAATGTGGGAAAAACAGCTTTTATGGAAGCACTTTATATTATTTCTAATC
>NZ_JALUKE010000148.1 GCF_027056685.1 Sulfurimonas sp. | reverse complement strand
ATATATGTGAGTGTAATGCAAATAGGCTATATCAATCAAATTAAAAGAAAGACACCGGTGTTATTAACAGCAAATAATTTTTTAAAAGCAGGTAATTACGCAGTTGCAAAAGAGAAACTCTCTATTGTAAATGTTTTTATTGAGTATCTTATTTTTATAGTCTGGATAGCATTTGGAATTGCTTGGTTACACTCTGCGTTTATGACAACTTCAAATGATGCTTTTATGAATGTTGAAATTGTTATGAGTTTTATTGTTATTAACTCTCTTATCTCTATGCCATTTTCATATTATGAAAAATTTGTACTTGATGAAGCCTTCGGTTTTAATAAATCAACTCTTACACAATGGATAAAAGATACACTTATCTCGTTTGTGATGACACTTCTTATTGGTTCTTTGGTGGTTTGGGGAATTTATGAGATTATTGAAAATTCTGCTCTTTGGTGGTTGTGGAGTTTTATGTTTATTTTTGCAATTGTTATTCTAATAAATATGCTCTATCCAACTTTTAGAGCGATGTTTTTTGATAAACTCACTCCTCTTGAAGATGAAGAGCTAGATAGTGAAATAAAAAGACTTATGGATGCAACAGGTTTTGTAAGTAGTGGTGTTTTTGTGAGTGATGCAAGTAAAAGAGATGGAAGACTCAATGCTTATTTTGGTGGTTTTGGAAAATCAAAGAGAGTTGTTCTTTTTGATACACTTCTTGAAAAATTAAGCACAAAAGAGTTATTAGCAGTTTTAGGACATGAGCTTGGACATTTCGCACATGGGGATGTTTTTAAAAATATCGCTTTAGTAGGTGGAATGCTTTTTGCAATGTTTGCTATTTTTGGTAACTTGCCAGATAGTCTCTATCTTGAGATGGGAATTGCAAAAGAGCCTTTTGTTATTATGATTTTACTTATGCTTTTTATGCCTGTGCTTGGTTTTATTATGATGCCTATTATGGGTGTAGTAAGCCGTAAAAATGAGTATGCAGCAGATAAAATGGGAAGTGAACTCGGTGGTGCAGCAGGAGAGATAGAGCTTGCTAATGCTTTGCAAAAATTAGTAGAAGAGAACAAAAGTTTTCCTCTTTCTCATCCTTTGTATATATTTTTCCATTACACTCATCCACCTGTAATTGAGAGACTTAAAGAACTTGGCGTAGATATTGGCTATGTTGAGAGAAGTGGTATTGAGGGTAGATGCGAAGTAGATATTTAGTAAAAGATTTACTTTTACAAGCAACGCAAATACTCTCAGATGCAGATATACAAAGAGCTTCACGAGAGGCACAACTTCTACTAATGGCACATTTAAAAGTAGATGAATTATGGCTTATAACGCATCAGAGTGCCAGTGTTGAAAATGTAGAGAAGTATTTGCAGTGGGTACAGAGGCGTGCTTTAAATGAGCCATTTGAGTATATTGTAAATAGAGTTAATTTTTATAGTGAAGAGTTTTATATTGATGAGGGTGCGCTTATTCCTCGTCCTGAGACAGAACTTCTTATAGATGAAGTGTTGAAAAATATTGATGATAAAGAGAGAGATATGCTCTTTGTTGAAGTTGGTGTTGGCAGTGGTATTATCTCTATAATGTTAGCAAAGCATCTTAAAAATGCAAAATTTATTGCTGTTGATATATCATCCGTTGCACTTGATGTTGCACGAAAAAATATAGAGATATTTGGATTTGAAAATAGAATTGAGTTGCGTTTAGGCTCTCTTTTAGAACCGATAGAGGAAAAAATTGATTATCTTGTATCCAATCCTCCCTATATTGAAGATGGAATAATCCTAGCATCAAACCTCTCTTATGAACCACAAAATGCACTTTTTGGTGGAAGTGTTGGCGATGAAATCATAAAACAACTTCTTGATGAAGTCTTAAAGAAGCAGATTAAGTTTTTTAGTTGTGAGATGGGTTATGACCAACAAGATAAAATACGAGAATATTTAAAAGATAAAAAGTATAGTAGTTTAGAATTTTACAAAGATTATAGCTCTTTTGATAGGGGCTTTACTCTTCAGAATAAAGGTTAGAAAATTGAAAAAAAATATATATTTAGATTTTGCATATTTTATTATTTTAGCAGCAACATTTGGTGCTGTTATTACTTTGGGTGCTATTGTGGCGCCAGTTATTTTTCATACAGATAAAATTACTGTAAATCTGCTCATAGATAACTATAATGCAGGTATTATTATGGGAGAAATTTTTCGTCGTTTTTCTTACTGGGTCTATTTTATGGTGATTTATGTTCTCTTCTATGAGGCAATGGTTTATAAAAGAGGACAACGAGATGCCATTAGTTTTGCTAGTGCTGTGATTGTCATTTTTTCTGGTTTACTCTTTAGTGCTATTTATGTCCCAAAAATTCTTTCAATGCAGGCACTTGGAGCAGAGGCTACACAGAGTGATACATTTGAAAATATTCATATAGCGAGTGAAATAGATTTCAAAATTTTAGCAGTTGCTCTTCTTGTTTTATTTGTAAGACGACTGATGATTTTACGAGTCCCCTCAAAATAGATAAAATATCTGCTTCTTAACACAAAATTAACACTCTTTTGCTATTATCTATCTACTAAAATTCAAGGTAGATAGATGTCCCTTTTTAAAATTTTTACTCTTTTTGTTTTTTTAACTATTTCGCTTTTTGCATATCCCTCTTATTCTTTAGCTGTTAAAGAGAAAAAACTCTACCCTATGGGTGAAAAGATTTATAAGAAAAAGTGTCCACAACTCAATCTTGAGAAGTATAAAAGTTTTGATGCCCTGCAAAATGATGTTGTTAATAAACATATCTGCTCAAAGCTCCCTTCAAAATACAGTGATGCTCTTTTACTCTATCTTTGGGAAGTCAAAAAAGAAAATACGCATACAAAACATTATGCAAGACTTAGAGTAACAAAAAC
>NZ_JALUKE010000147.1 GCF_027056685.1 Sulfurimonas sp. | reverse complement strand
CAGTTATGACCTGCAAGAGATGCATGATGAGATTAAAGTGTTAGAAGAGCTTGTTTATAAAGAGAATAAAAGTATTAGTTTTAAGAAAATAAAAGCAGAAATAATTGAAAAATTAAAAAATAAAAGGATTTACTAATGAAACTTCTCATCTTAGGCATATGCCTCACCCTAACTGCTCATCTGCTCTATGCCTCTGAATCTGCGTATGAGCAGGGAAGAGATCTCTATTTTCAAAATGGCTGCGCTAACTGCCATGGGACAAACGCAGAAGGGAGTAGTTACTATCCAAAATTGGCAAATAAGAAGAAAAAATATCTAACAGATAAATTAGAAAACTTTAAAAAGGGAATTGCAAATACGCAAAAGCAAGAGATAATGTTTACCTTTGCTCAAACACTTACACAAAAAGATATTATGAATATCACGAGTTACCTTACAAACTTTAAAAAAGATAACTCAGATAAATACAATGTAGAAGAAGATTTACTCGGAGTTGATTACTAATTATTCAGTAAAAAACTCCTTATAAACTTTTTCAAAATAGCGTTTTGACTTTTCAGCTTTTTCAATTTTAACATCAAAAATCTCTTTTGATGCAGGGTATTTTTCACTATACTCTTTGTATATATCACATTTCATATCCATATTCATAGAGAATTGCTCTATAACAGCTCTAAAATCATCAGGTGTAGCAACCCATTGCATAAAGTTTTTAAACATTCTCTCTCTTACATCAATAGCAAAAGATTCATCAAGCCCTTGGGCCATTCTTTTTAAATCCCAGCGAGAAAAGTAAATACCACTTTTAGCTGGTGGCATAATTTCAGCATAGATAGCTCTTAAGTAGTCGGGGTAATCTTCTGGAGTATCCATATCACAACTATCATCTTCACAGGACTGGTTCATAGCCTGTCTCTGCATCTGCTCAAATTCACCTCTTAACTCATTTAAATCTTTCATATCCATAATTTTATTCCTCTATTTTATAAATTGTTCGTATATCTCTTTTGCTAAAGCATCACCATTAAGCGCACCATTCTTTTCTAAATATGTACCAATAAGTTTTTCACCATCACGCAGCACAAAATCACATTTATTATAAACCTGGACAAACTCATCTGCTTCATCTAAAAGTTCAACAGCTTTTTCTTGGTACTCTGCTGCTATGTAAGCCCCATTTACATGAGATTTCTTCATATTAGAAAGTGTAAAATAAAAATCATCTTCGCGTATATTCATTGGTATCATCATTGCATCTGCATTATCTGCTTTTACAAGTTTATTTAACAAGACAAAAAGACGATTTGGACTTGCATGTTCTGCTATTAGCCCATATAACTTTGTCTCTATTTTAATTTCATCATTGAGATTCATCGTATCAATATTTTGCATATTTTCACTCATTATTTAATTCCCCACAGTTCTCTGGCTTCATCTTCTTCTATCTGACATCTACGACAGAGCATTTCGCCACCTTGATAGGCAAAGTAATTACCACATTCATCACAGCGTTTTATGTCAAAACGGACTAAAGTTTCAACCTTTGGCTCAAAAAAGTTTGAAAGTGCAAAAGTTTTTCTTAGTGTTAACGAATCTGGCTCACAAACATCATGACAACTATGACACTGCACACAAGCGAGTGGATTAAAATTAATCACAGAACCTCTACCATCTGAGCTTAATGCACCAGTGGGACAAATTCTGTAACACATTTGACAATTTGTACAACTACTTTCATCTAAGTCTTTTTGAGAAATAAAACTAATATCTTCTATGGAAATAGTATGAAAAGTCTCGGGCACTTCTGCTCTTTTCATTGCCATAAGCAGTAAACTTCTTCTATCTGGAAGATTTTTTTGCTTAATTTTAACAATATCGGCATTTGTCACTTCATGCGTTTTTAATGTTGTATCTGTTGATGCCACTTCATTTTCAAACTGTTGTTTTATACTGACAGCTTTTTTCAAACCATCTTTTGAGAGTAACTTTCTTCTACTTAAGGTATCGGTTTGAGCTGTTTCTTCTTCAATATCCAACTCTTTTAAAGCAATGGCACTATTTTGTTCCATCGCCTCTAAAAAGAAATTAACCTCTTCAACTCTCTCTTGTATAATTGGCAAATTTTTTGCAGCAATAGGACACTCTTTACAAGCACCAATATCCGCAGTAATACTTTGAGGAGATATAAGTGCCATACTTAGCAACTCTTCAACACTTAATGCGGCTATACAAGGAAGCTCATTTTTACATGTTATAACATCCAAATCATTTTCTAAAAAATTAAAAACATAATTAATAGGCTTAAAGTCATCCAGCTCATAAGCAGCAGTAGGACAAACAGCATCACACCCGCCACATCCTACACATTCACTTGGGACAAAGGAGATAACACCATCATCAATTTTAATAGTTTCAACAGGACATACTGTAACACATTTATCACATATAGCGAATTTGTTTGAAGTATGTACACATTTTGAAATGTCTAAAGTTAGTAAACTCATGCTATGTATTTATACTCTTTTTCTTTTAATGCACTAAGATACTCAAAATCACTTAAAATAAATTCTAAAGTAAAATCAGCCAAATCAAAATAAAATGCTGTTCCCGCCTCATTTTTTACATTTAAGAGATACATAGGCATCCACTCTACAATATGATCTTTCATAAAGCCATATTGAAGCTGTGCAAGTTGTTTAGCAATCTCTATGTCATTCTCTTCAAGCGCTTTCATCTCTGCTCTGCAAAGTTCGTACATAAATTCTAACTCAATTCCAATGTGATCTGCTGACATTACACGGGCTTTATCAAGTTCTACCTTAAATTCAAAAGCATTGAAAATTGCCTGTACAGGGTTGTCACCACCTGTTTCCATCATCTGGTCTTCTCTCATATAAAATGATTCATACGGAATGAGATGGAGTAAAAAAAGATTAGTAAAATCAACATTGAGATATCTCTCAATTAACTCTTTTCTATCAAATTTATCTCTTTTTTTCCATGTTTTATATGTTGGAAAAAAAGATAAGATATTCTCATCCTCTTCTATTGATTTTAATAAGCCTTCATCAACTTCACTCATTGTAAGTCTTGAAAGTAGTGCATATATATTTATACGAGCAATTTGTTGTTGTTTTAAATCATTATTCATAAATAATGTACCTTTATGGGAAGTTTATATATTTGAAGAATTATATTAAAGCACCACTTGAAGTGGGCTTTAATCTAGAATTTACACATCTTTAATGTTAAATTCATAAGCTTTTTGGCTTGGTTTAACCGGACGCTTAATAAAGTAAGGACGACGTAATTTATCTGACGCTGTCAATGGACGAGTCAATTGATCTCTCCACGCCTTATACACCTTAAAGTTGTTTTCATAATTTACATGAATATCACCAATTTTATCATCATTTCCAGCTTTAGAAAGAATGACTTTTTGATGCCAACCATGGTTACCAGCAATTGGGTCTGGATGACAAGGAGCTACAGCATTTTGCCATGCACCACTTAGTCCATTCCACCAGATATCATCTAGGTCTCTGTTGTACTCTTTAAACTGCCATGCTTCATGAGGATGAATACCCTCAGTAGTCGTCATAGTTCCAACTTTACCATCATTTGTCATAGAAACTTTTGGTGAACCTAAACTCATTACACCTAATGTATGTTCAAATCCTGGAATTTTCACAGCATCTTTAAGTTTCCAACGACCAGCATGGTGTGAACACGCAAGCACACCTGGACGAGTAGCCTCAGTAGGTACTGCCATAGCGATGAAATAACCACTTTGAATACCAGAGAGTGTATCTTCAATTTGTACTTTCACCGCATCACCACGCTTAATACCAAGCTTTTGGGCATCTTTTGTGTAAATCCAAATTGGATTATGATTTTGTGAAATTTCCATAAGATGTTTCGAGTTTACTGAACGCGTATGAATATTGTATGGCAGACGATAAATCGTATTTAATGCAAATTCATTGTCACCTTTCATATGTTTATGATGCACTTGAGTTACAAGGTGCACCATTTTATCATTTTCAGCTTTGTTTCTAGGATAGATAGGAATAGCATACTCTGGCCATTTCCACTCAGTTAACCACTCAGAGAAGAATTCAAGTTTTCTACTTAATGTGTGAAAACCGCCTAATACTTCTTTATCTTGTATAATACCTATAGATTTCATAAATTTACCATCTTGAACCCATAATGCACCAAACTGATCTTTTTCAACTTCATTTTTTTCATATTTATGACCATGAGCGTAAACATAATCACCCTCAATTTTTAGTTCATCTTCTTGAGGTTTATAGACATTAGTTTTCTCAGTCCAACAACCATGATCTCTAATGTAAGAATATACAGGGTACTCTTCACCTTTATACATTTTTTTCGCAGTTTCATTCAATCTAGGAAGCAATGAAAGTGCAGCATCAAAATACTCTGGTACAGTTACACAGCGAGATGGGTCTTTTTTACTTGCCCAGTAGTCTCTTATGCCTAAAGAACCATCAGGATCTACATAATGAAAAATTAGATTTGGCCAAAATTCACTCTCTTCCCAAACTTCACCAAGACCAAACTTTGTATGTGCTTCTAGTGTAGCACGAGTTGGATCTTTTGGTTTCCATCCAGATTTTTCAGCAGCAACACGAAGAACTGCTTGACGGAATTCAATACGCTGTTCTGGCTTCGATGGAGTTGATTGTTGGTCATTTCTCTCACCCGCAAGTCCAACAGGAAGTACATAGTCACAGTACCAGTTTGTTTCAGACCATGTTGGAGATAAGTTAAATGTTAATTCAAATTTATCTTCACGTTTAAGTGCTTCCATCCATCTAAAACCATCTGGATTAATCCATAATGGATTGTGCATTCTCGGAATATATACAGAAATAGCTTTAGGAATCTTAAGACCTCTTTTTGTCCATTTTGCATGCCAGTCGTCATCCATCATAATCTGAGGTAACATAAAGCCCATTTCATATGTTGAAATCGGATACTCTGGTGGCCAAGCCAACTCATTCCATGCATCAGTTTTTGCAGGGTGTTTTCCAGCTACGGTAGCTTTATCACCTTTACCTGCAACAGAAATCTCATGCCAATGGTGCATACCTACACCACCAATATCTCCACGCATTGCACCACGAAGTGCTAATGGTAAGAAACCAGTACGAGTATTCATCCAACCACCACGGTGACCAATTGCTCCTGCACGCCATAAATAACTTGATATTCTTGCACCAGCTGGAACAAAAAGTTCCCATAACTCATCTAGCTTATATTCCATACCTTCAAGTTTACACTCTTTAACTACAAACTCTTTCGTATATGGAGCATATAACTCTTTCATAAGTTCTATGTATGACTCATAGCTGTCATCTTCTGGCACTTTTGAAATATATCCATAACCAACCATCTTTTGCAAATAATCTTTATTTGCCATCAGACGATCCCAGTTGAGCCACTCTTTTACATATTTATGGTCAACTAAATCATTCCCATCTTTATCTTTTTCATGCACAATTCTATTTGTAAGATAAAGATAAAGTGCAGCTTCAGTTCCTGGCCATGTAGGAATCCAAAGATCTGCCATACCAGCAGAGTTACTCATTCTAGGGTCAATAACAACCATTTTAGCACCACGTTTTCTTGCATCAGCAATTAAACCTGCTGATTGTTGGAAGTAGTGACCAGCATCTGCTGCGTGAGATGATTGTAAGAAGATAAGATCTGCATTTCCCCAATCCGGTGAATTTCTATCGTCATTTGCCCATTGAATAGTACCTTGACGAGCACCTGCAGAACAGATATTTGTATGTGAGTTGTAACCATCAATTCCTAAACTTTGAGGAACACGAGGACCAAAACCATTTTCATTTGGACGACCAACATGATACATAATTTGCTTTTTAGAAACTTCATCACCTTTAGCAAGTGTATCGTGCATTTTCTTACCAATGACAGCCATTGCTTCATCCCAAGTTACACGAACCCATTTACCTTCACCACGCTTAGAACCTGGAGCACGCTTAATTGGGAATGGAATACGATCTGGATCATACATCTGTGATGTTACAGCGTACCCTTTTGCACAGTTTCTACCACGAGAACCGGTATGAAGTGGATTACCCATATATTTACGTACAGTAAGCACTCCCTTATCAAAATCATTCTTGTTTACCCATGCAGTAAGACCACAACCAGCTTCACAGTTTGAACAAACTGTAGGAACGATTGTATAGTCATTTACTTGAATACCATCTGGATTTTCAGCCGAACGAACACCATGTCGTTCAATACCACCACGCTTCCAATCTGTTCCATCAAGCTCTTTAAAACTATCCCACTCAGATACATCTGGATAAAACGAAAGTGTATCAGGAGTATTTGTAAACTTACTGTCCGTTACAGATTCTGCAGCAGCATCAGTTGTAAATACACCCTTTGCAATAGCTACGCCAGCAACGCTAAACGCAGCACCTTTTAAAAATGTTCTTCTACTTTGTAAATACATTTATACTTTCTCCTTAACTCAACGATAATAATTGTGGAATAACAAGCCAAACATGTTTTACTACCCACAGACCAACGATTGCTAAAATCGATGCAAGATTTAAAAGATTACTACTCTTACTAACACGTGCAAGTGCTATAAGTAACATAGGTAAAATATAAGCTACCCATTGTCCAACCCAGAACATAGTCGCATATTCACCATCACCTTTTATATTTGACAAGATAGCAATAACTTCTTCTGATTTCATTCCACCGAAGATATACTCTGACATATAGATAATAAATGCCATCAAAGCACTAAGCCCTAAAATAGCTCCGAAAAACTGCTTTGTCTTATCACTAAGTTTAGAACCACCAAGTAAGATCATAGCCGCAGAACCGCTTAGCGTTGCTGCTAAAATCATCTGTACTGATTCTGTTGACATTTGCCATAACTCACGAGCAGTAGCTTCTGCCATAATACCTGCAGTATATAGTGTTACAGGAATAGCAAGCAGTGTTACCCAAAAAAGGAGTTTATCAAAAAAGCCTGTAGGATTTTTTGTTAATAAACATTTATCTTTTCTAAGCATTACTACAATCATAAGAGATTCAAGTCCAACAAAAACTGTTGCCATCCATGCACCAACTGTAATAGCTGAAGTCCAATGAGGATAGAAAAAAATGTGCCACATTCTAAATGGTTGGTGCAAATCAGCCAATGTAAAGAGTAAGAAAACATTCATCATCACAAATGAAACAATTAATGTTGGAGTTCTTAAACCTTTCATCTCATCTGGATTTTTTTTCATTAATAAGAAAAGCATAAATACTAAACCAGTACCAATACTTTTCGCCCACATATTCATTGTAACAAACCAGCCCCAAAATATGTCTGGTAATGGTACATCCAAAGTTACTACTGCTTGTGTTGCAGCTATTGATTCATGTATCATTCGTGGTGCCCTCCTAGTGGAAGATGTGTTATTTTATTAAATAAGCTAAATCCTTCTACTCTTTCTGATGCAAGAGGATTCAGATTGACTTGACTTGCTCCAACATAGAAATGGTGAGGATTTGTTCCCTTCTCTGGTTTACGGACCTGAACATCTCTATGATCTTGAATATACATAGATATATTTGAAGTAGGATCCTCTAAATCACCAAAAATATTTGCTTCAACAGGACAAGCAACGACACAAGCTGGCATCATAGATGAAGCAACACGGTGTGCACAGTATGTACACTTGTCAGCAGTTTGTGTCTCAGGGTCTATATAGATTGCTCCATATGGACA
The DNA here is from genome assembly GCF_027056685.1 of Sulfurimonas sp. Classification (GTDB taxonomy): domain Bacteria; phylum Campylobacterota; class Campylobacteria; order Campylobacterales; family Sulfurimonadaceae; genus Sulfurimonas. The sequence goes on along the minus strand of NZ_JALUKE010000147.1, from coordinate 1,485 downwards.
AGCCATAACACAACCAGCGCAACCAATACATCTTTCACTGTCAATGTTTACAATTCCATTATCAATATAATGAAGAGCAGATACTGGACAAATTCGCTCACATGGAGCATTTTCACAGTGATTACATCTTAAAGGTGTAAATGTCCTCTTTGTTTCAGGAAAAGCTCCCACATCCACATATTTGACACGAAGTCTCCATGTACTTAGTGGAACTTCATTTTCCACTTTACATGCGATCTCACAACCTTTACATCCCATACAAAGATGTAAATCAACTAGGAAACCTAATTGCATATATTCTCCTTTGGCCAATCACGGCTTAATTAAGATTTATAACTACGATTTATTTGTATTAAAAGAAGCCCTTATCAATCATAATAAAAACTTATTTTACTGTCTAAATAGTATCTAAGTTATCTTAAAATTGATATAAAAAAGTGATAAAGAAATGATTATTTTGATGGAGTGTGTAAATTAATTTAACTTATATTTTGTGGAGTTATAATTACCATAAATAGAGTATATATTTATGATAATCAATAAATTTATATTATTTTAGTCTTACACGAACAGATTGTTCATGTGCAGTCAAGCCTTCTGTATTTGCTATAAGAGCGCACTCTTCGCCTATTTCATTAATTGCGTTCGCACTAAAAGAGATAATAGAACTCTTTTTCATAAAGTTCTCAACCCCAAGAGGAGAGTAGAACTTTGCAGTCCCTCCCGTAGGTAGCGTATGATTTGGTCCAGCAATATAGTCACCAATAGCTTCAGGTGTATTGTGCCCTAAAAAGATTGCTCCAGCATGTTTAATGTATGGTAAAAGTTCAAAAGGACTCATAGTAGCAACTTCGAGATGTTCTGGTGCTATCTTATTCATAAGTGCTACTGCTTCATCCATATCTTTTGTAACGATAATAGCCCCACGCTCTTGAATTGATTTTTTCGCTATCTCTTTACGAGGGAGTTTAAAAAGCCAATTTTCTATTGCTACTTTTACACTATCTGCAAGTTTTTGGGAAGGCGTAATTAAAATAGAACTTGCCATCTCATCATGTTCGGCTTGAGAGAGCAGATCAATAGCTAAATGATGCGCCTTTGCACTATCATCGGCAAGCACACCTATTTCACTAGGTCCTGCTATCATATCTATGTTTACTTCACCAAACACCATTTTTTTAGCAGTTGCCACAAAGATATTTCCTGGTCCTGTGATGACATCAACTTTTGGAATAGTTTGGGTACCATAAGCCATAGCAGCGATTGCAGAAGCACCACCTACTTTATATACTTCACTTACACCACATAAATGGCACGCTGCAAGAAGTAACTCATTTGGTTCATTATCTGGTGTTGGTGTACAGACAATGATTTGCTCAACACCAGCTACCTGTGCAGGAATAACATTCATAAGAAGTGAAGAGGGATATGCTGCTTTTCCTCCAGGAATATAGAGTCCGGCACTATCAACAGGAGTCACTTTTT
>NZ_JALUKE010000146.1 GCF_027056685.1 Sulfurimonas sp. | reverse complement strand
TTTTCATCAAAAAACAGTTGGGTTCCTGCTTTTACTCGTCCACGAATATAGACATTTATATCGACTGCGTTTAGAGGTCTATTTATAAGCAGTTCTATTTTACCACCACTCGGTTTATTCCCAAAAAGGCGTGCTTTTATAACTTTTGTATCATTAAAGATTAAGGCACAATCTTTTGGAATAAATTTTTCTAAATCATAGAAGTGTGCATGAGTAATGGTATCTGTTTCTCTATCATAAACTAAGAGTTTTGCGTGGTCACGAGGATTTGCAGGGTAAGCAGCTATAAGTTCATCTGGCAGATGAAAATCATAGCTGCTTGTGAGTAACTCTGGGTTACTCACTTTTTTTCTCTATTTTATTTGTCTCTTCACTCTCTAGTTCTTGGTTTTCATCTGTTTCACTGTCGCTTTCTTTTTCGTTCTCATCTTCTTCTTCATCTTCATCTTCTTCTTCCCCTGCAGGATTGACCATTTTTACAATGAGTATTGATGCTCCATACAAGACAAGTAATGGACCAGCCATAAGAAGTTGCGTTAAAACATCTGGTGGTGTAAGAAGTGCAGCTACTATAAATATAATAACAATAGCATATTTGAAAAATGCCATCATCTGTTTGTCGTTAACAAGACCTAAAAGTGCTAAAAAGTAAGCAAAGACAGGCAGTTCAAAGGCAATTCCAAAGCCGAACATGATTTTTGTAAAAAAACCAACATAATCTTCTATATTAATGAGTGGAGTAAATCTAAAACTACCAAAAGTAATAAGAAAATCAAAACCAAAAGGAGTAACAACATAGTAAGCAAATAAAACACCTACTATAAACATAATCGTTCCACCTAAAATAAAAGGAATAATCATCTTTTTCTCATGCGAATAAAGCCCTGGTGCAATGAAAAGCCAAATCTGTGAGAGTATAATAGGGAGTGCGGCAATAATGGCTGCAAAAAATGAGACTTTTAGGGCTACGAAAAATGCACCACCAACTTGGGAGGTAGTTACCATTCCATTCGCGGCATGAATAGAGACTTTTCCAACGGCAATAAGGGCTTGGTTCAGCGGTGCAACCATCCAATTTAAAAGAAATTCATGGAAGTAAAACATTACAAAAAACATAACTATAAGACTAGCAGCAGAGATAGCCAATCTCTTTCTAAGTTCGGCTAAGTGGGGTATTAATTCATCAAACATCTATATTATCTTCTTCTTTTTTAGGAGTTTTCTTTTTTTTCTTTTTGAAGGTGACTTCTTGCGTTTCACTCTTCTCTTCTACTGGTGCTTGTGCTTTGACAATCTCTGGTGGTATTTCATCTACATCATCTTTTAAAAGATGGTCTGCATAAACATTTAGAGATGCTGTTGCTTGCGAAGGCATATTTGCAACTTTATTTACCTGTTCACTTGCGTTTAAAAGCTCTTTCTTATAAGCAAGTGCCTCTTTTTTAATATCAGAGATATGCATCTCATCTTCTATGGAATCTTTTACGCTTCCGACCGTATTTTTAACATTTCTAAAAAATTTAGCAATTTCTATCATTGTACTAGGAAGTTTTTCAGGACCTAGAAAAAGGATAGCTATAACTGCTATGAGAAGTATCTCAGTAAAACCCATACCAAACATGTTACGCCTTCATAAGTATTTATGTTGAGATTTTATCTAAAGTATGATTAAAATATCTTCAAGAAGTTAAATACAGAGCAATCTCGTCTGCCAAAAGATACTCAGGGTTAAAAAAAGTAGCATTTTTTAGGAGAAGTTTTTTCTCTTGAACTAAAATGGAAGCTCTATCTTTTTCTTCATCGGTTAAAATCTCTTTTTGCACTCCAACGCAAGAACGAAAGCCTAAAAATATCTTTTCTAAGCGTATATCTTCCCCCGTTAAACTCTCTTCATTTATAGAGAGAGGATTTTGTATGTAGGCTTCAATGGATGGCGTAGGATAGTAGCGTTTTGTGCCAAGTTTACCAACTGCACCTGCACCTGCACCTATGTAATCTTTATATTTCCAGTAGCCTAAGTTATGCTCTGAATGGTAGATGCCGAAATTACTAATTTCATACTGTGTAAAGTTTTGTTTTTGAATTTGAGCAAAAATCCATTGTGTGATTTCTAACTGCTCTGATGACATTTCAGGACGCGCTTGAAACGCAGTACCCTCTTCAATGGTAAGTGCATAAGCACTGAGGTGGTTGATAGGGAGGCTAAACGCAGTGTCAATATCTTTTTGAAGCAGCTCTTTTGTGTCGCCCAGAGTTGCGTAAATAAGGTCAAGAGAGAGATTTTTGTAGCCAATCTTTGCTGCGTTTAAGAGTGCCTCTTTTGCCATCTCTGGAGTATGCGCACGGTTAAGTAGTTTGAGCTTATCTTTGTCAAAACTCTGCACACCAAAACTAATGCGATTTACTCCAAGTCTTTTCATCCCCTCAAGCCACTCATAAGTAGCACTATTAGGATTTGCTTCACTTGTTATTTCGGCATCTTTTTTGAGATAAGGTGCAAGGAGTGCAAAAATTGGAGCATACAGAGATGGTGCAACTGTTGAGGGTGTGCCACCTCCAATAAAAAGTGTTTCAATTGACTCTGCAGTTGCAGAAAATCTTTTAAGTTCATAGCTAAGTTGTGCTAAAAGTGCCTGCATATACTCCTCTTTGAGATGAAATTTATCTACATAAGAGTTAAAAGCACAGTAAGAGCATTTGGAATCGCAAAATGGAATGTGTATATATAGTAACATTTTGAAAGTATAGCGAAATTTTTGCCATGCCCTTAAGCCATTGCTTAAAAGCTTTTTAGTATAATCCGCGTAACTTAATTTAGGTATATATTATGAAAAGTACAGAGAAATACCGTCCAAATGTGGCGATGATAATAGTCTCCGAGAATTATCCTCAAAAAAAAGAAATTTTTATTGCTCAACGAAATGATTTGACAGATATTTGGCAGTTTCCACAAGGTGGAATTGATGA
>NZ_JALUKE010000145.1 GCF_027056685.1 Sulfurimonas sp. | reverse complement strand
TTGGGTGATGCACGGGAGTATGTCACGCGATTTGAAGATTTTTTTGACATTGTTTATCAGGATGCTTTTTCTCCTAGTACAAACCCTATTCTTTGGACAAAAGAGTATTTTTCAGACATCGCAAAGGTAATGAAAAAGGAGGGTGTGCTTACTACATATTCCATTGCGTTTAAAATACGGCTTGCTCTTTATGAAAATGGGTTTTATATCTACTTGAATGAGGGTGAGGGCTACAGAACGGCAACACTTGCCTCTCAAACGCAGCTCCCAAACGCAATAGTTGTAGATATGGAGCATAAAATTTCATGTAATCCTGATATTAAATCAATCAGGGATTAACTTTTTCATTTACTAAGTGTTATCAATTAACCTATAAAATTTTACTTAACAAACTTGATACACAAAGGATAAAGTATGAAAAGAAAAGTTATATTATCAACACTATTGGCAGGTATTCTCCTCTCAACATCAGCACTCTACGCAAATGTAAATGATGCAGTAGCTTCAAAAGAGGCAAAGGCATTAAATAACCCGAATTCTGTAAAAGCACATGCTATGGCACAAGCAGATGTACAAAGCACTCGTTCAAAAGATGCGTTTAGAGCAAAAATGGATATGAAAAGTTTTACAAAAGAGGCAAGTCGAGATGATGCAAAAAGACTCAAAGCCATTGTAAGCAAAGAGGCAACACAACATAGATTGGCTCTGAAAAAAGCACCAAAAGAGGTAACAGAAGGTTTACAACAAACTGTAGTAGCATTAAGAGCATTACATCAAAATAAGGTAAAACCTGCAAAAGAGGCTCTTGAAAAAGCGACAAAACTTTTTGATAAAGCACTGAAAAAAGATCCAAAACTAGCGCTTGTTCCTATTGCGGATGAGATTCAGGTAAATGATTTTACAGGTGATGCTAAACTTGTAAAACACATCATAAAAGCGACGGAGTCTTTACTTAAAGATCATGACACACAAGCAGCGAGAAATATGCTTCTTCCTTTACAAGATGAGATGGATATGAGAACGCAATTTATACCAATGGGTACATATCCAGTTGCTACCAAAGAGGCTCTGAAAATGCTTAACAAAGGGAACTCAAAATTGGCATTTACAGCTTTAGCTACGGCTCTTAATAGCGTTGTGACACAAGTAGTGGTAGTTCCTTTACCTCTTATTACAGCACAAGATTTAGTTTTAGAAGCATCAAAACTTGATAAATCAAACAAAAAAGATGCACTTAAATTACTCTCTAGTGCAGATGATGAACTTGAAAAAGCAGTTCTTTTAGGCTATACAAAAGAGCATTCAGCAGAGTATAAAAGTTTACAAACTCAGGTGAAAAATATTGAGGCGGAGATACGAGGAAAAAATATAGTTGCAAAACTTTATGATCACATTAAAAATGATTTTAAATCTTTAGTCTCTAAACATGAAAAAGAGCATACAACGAAAAAACACTAGTTTTTAATATCTAGACTCCATCTTTTTGATGGAATCTAGTTGTCAAGTTTTAATGCTAGAGTAATACTGCAAGTTTTACGATATAAAAACCACCAAAGATTAGCCACAAAAAGAGTATACTTGCTAAATAAATTGGCTTCATTCCTGCCTTTTTGAACTTGTCCATGCTTGTCTCCATACCTAAGGCACTCATTGCCATTGTTAGCAAAAATGTGTCTATAGAGTTGATGCTTCCTACTACATGTAGAGGTAAGAGATTTAATGAATTAAATCCGGCTACGACCATAAAAAAGACTGCAAACCAAGGAATAACTATTTTAGCTTTTTGTTTATTTGCCACATCTTTACTTGTTTTTGCAAGCCAAAATCCCAAGACCAATAAAAATGGTGCTATCATCATTACTCGTATCATCTTGACTATTACGGCTGTCTTGGCAGTTTCAGCACCTACAGCATTTCCTGCTGCTACGACATGAGCAACTTCGTGGATTGTTCCACCTATGTATATACCCATCTCTTGAGGCGTAAGTGGAATGTAACCCATTCTATATAAAAATGGATACAAAAACATAGCAATTGTTCCAAATATAATGACGGTTGAAACTGCTATGGCAGTTTTGTATGGTTCACCTTTTACTACAGGTTCTGTTGCCAAAACTGCTGCAGCACCACAGATAGAGCTTCCCGCTGTCACTAGAATGGTAGTATCTCTGTCCATCTTTAAAAATTTTGTGCCGACAATATATCCGATGATAAATGTCAGAGTGACTATAGTAACACTTGTAAATATTCCAGATATTCCTACTGCTTCTATACTTTGAAAAGTTAATCTAAAACCATATAGTATGATTCCAGCTCTTAGGAGTGTTTTTGTAGAAAAAATAATTCCTGGAACCCACTCTTGGGGAAGCTTGTTTCTGAGGGTATTTGCATATACAATCCCAAGAACTATACCAATGATAAGCGGGCTAATAGCCAAATGCTTAAATATGGCAAAATCAGCCAGATAAGTGGCACTCATAGAAAAAAGTGCGACAAATAGTATCCCACTTAGTGTGTTCGTTCTGTTTTCTTTCGTAAACATAATATAAACCTTTGTAATTTTTGTGAAGTATATAACTAATCAATCTATAAGTAAAATAAATTAAATTTGATATAATTATTAATATTATTTATAAGGAATATGCGATGACACTTAAAGAGTTAAATATTTTCTATCATTTATGTGATGATTCTCACATTTCAAACTTAGCTAAAAAACTAGGTCTTACACAATCAGCTATATCTCTAGCCATAAAGTCACTAGAAAAAAAGGTAGATGAACAACTTTTTGACAGACTTGGTAAGAAGTTGGTATTAAATGAGAGAGGTAGATTTTTTAGACAAAAAACTGAGCCCTATTTTATAGCTCTTAATGATGCTAAAAATTTATTTAAAAATGATAAAATTTCGGGGAGTTTAAAGATTACTTCGAGTAAAACTATAGGTGATTATATCACGCCTCAAATCATATTTGACTTT
>NZ_JALUKE010000144.1 GCF_027056685.1 Sulfurimonas sp. | reverse complement strand
TAAGACCTCCAAAAGATCAAGAGCGCTACTATGCACTTATTAAAATAGAAGCAGTAAACTCACTCCCACCAGAAGAGAGTAAAAAGCGTCCACTTTTTGAAAACTTAACACCGCTTTATCCAACAGAACAACTAAAACTAGAGTACCGCGAAAAAGGGCTAACTGGTCGAATGTTAGACCTTTTTTGTCCTATTGGAAAGGGACAGCGTGGACTTATCGTTGCACCACCAAGGAGTGGTAAAACAGAACTTTTAAAAGAGATTGCACATGGAATTACAAAAAACCATGCTGAAGTTGACTTAATGGTTCTGCTTGTTGATGAGAGACCCGAAGAGGTTACAGATATGGAGCGTTCAGTAAAAGGTGAAGTTTACAGTTCAACTTTTGATATGCCTGCAAAAAACCATGTAAAAGTGGCAGAGATGGTTATAGAAAAAGCAAAACGCCGTGTTGAGCTTGGTCGTGATGTTGTCATTTTACTCGACTCTATTACTCGTCTTGCTCGTGCTTACAACACCGTGACTCCATCAAGTGGTAAAGTACTCTCTGGTGGTGTTGATGCAAATGCCCTTCACCGTCCTAAGCGTTTCTTTGGTGCTGCTCGTAACATTGAAAATGGTGGAAGTCTTACCATCATCGCAACGGCACTTGTAGATACTGGAAGCCGCATGGATGAAGTTATCTTTGAAGAGTTTAAAGGTACTGGAAATATGGAAGTGGTTCTCGATAGAAAAATAGCTGAGAGACGTATATTCCCTGCTATCGACATTCTAAAATCTGGTACGCGTAAAGATGAACTTCTTATTGGTCCTGAAGTCTTACAAAAAGTATTTATTTTACGCCAAATGCTCCATAAACAAGACAATGAAGTAGAGGCACTTAAATTTATTTACAACACAATGGGTAAAAAAGCGACAAATGAAGAGTTTCTTTTAAGTATGAACGCAGACAAATAGTTAGCATTTTTAGCTAACTATTTTTTATCGATCTTTCAGTATTACATCCACAATATCATCTGCAAGCATAATTCCTGTTTTATAAAGTAACTGTGTATTAGCATCTTTTAGTATCAAAGTTGTAGGCACTTGCTCAATCAAAAATCTATATAACAATCCTTCACTAACTCCAGCATCAATATCTAAAATAGAGACTTTAGGAACTCTCTCATGTACTTCAGAAAGTTCATACTCCATAATTTCACATGAGTCACAAAATGTTGAAGCAAACTTCAAAATAACAGTATGCTCTTTTGCAAGTTCAGCGGCTAAAACTGTATCAAAATTCTCTTCATCAACTTCTATAAATGGCATAACTACTCCTTTAACTGATTAACAATTTTTTTAAATTCATTCCCACGCTCTACAAAATTTTTATACTCATTAAAACTTGAAGCAGCAGGAGAAAACAGAACTATATTTGTAGAGACATTATATGCTTTTTCTATGCTCTCTTGCAAGTTATGCATCAAAAAAAGATTTTTCTCTTCTAAAGTATTACTTAATTTAGTATATATCTGCTCCCCAGTATCTGAAAAAAGAATAATATTTTGCACCTCACTCATTTGTAAAAATCTTACAAGTTGCTCATAGTTTATGCCTCTATCATTCCCTCCAATTATAACGCTATCAACATTTTTCAACATTTTAATAGCCGCAATTGTCGCTTCTGGAATGGTAGAGATAGAGTCATTTACAAAACTTACGCCATTCACTTTTTTTACAAATTCCAAGCGGTGTTGAAGTGTCTCAAACGCAGAAATAGTCTTCATATAAACGCTATTGTCTATATTTAACACAAGAGCCAATTTCTCTGCAATTTGCAGTGTAGCATGGTGTAAGTAGCCTCTCTCAAGAGTAAATTCCGGTTCAAACTGCACTTTTGCACCGTAAACATTATAGGCAAAGTGACTTTTAATAAGCGCTGCGTTTAGATATTGACTCTCATCTTCTAAATTGTATATAAAAATATCATCTTCACTCTGATGGCTAAAAATATTAAACTTCGCCTCATAATAATCTTTTAAATCTCTATAATAATCCAGATGTTCTTCAAAAAGATTTGTCAAAACTGCAATGTGAGGAGAATAGGAAATGTGATGGAGTTGGTGTGAAGAGAGTTCCATCACTATTTTTGTATCTGCCTTTATTTGTGCTATAGCATCAAGAGGACTTATACCTATATTTCCACACAATAAGGCACTTTCTCCTGCATTTACAAGCATTGAATGAACAAGTGTTACAAGCGTTGATTTTCCTTTTGTGCCTGTTATACCTATGATTTGAGCAGAAAAATGTTTCAAAAATAGCTCTGTAATAGAGGTAAAATTATAATCCGCATAAGAGATACCAAGATTATAAAGAGAGATACCGGGAGATTTTATCACAATATCTACGCCATCCAACTTTTGAAGATACCCTGCATCATCTGAGTAGTTTTTATCGACAATTACTATGTTGGCATTTGGCAAATACTCTTTTGCAAAGGCGTGAAAAGATTTTCCCTCCACACCATAACCAAAAATAGCAATTTTTTTATACTGTTCTAAATCAGAAACTAAATTTTGCAACATATTTTTTGAGTACCTCTTTAAATTTTGGTGGAAGATTATTGTTTGTATCATAATCCACATTCAAATCATAATCCATCTCTTTGGGTTTATAATTTTTCAGCAGATAAGGAAGCCCCTCTCTCTTATAAGTGGCATATTTTTTACTAAGTGCGTAGTTTACCTCATCGTAAGTTCCTACACACTCAAAAGGTTTGAGTGCATCACTTTGACTCAAACCATCAAAAAGTTCTTGCAAAGATGCGTCATCAAGCATATCTTTAGCAAATATTTTTTGTAAAGTCGCATCATCTATGTAGTTACAAAGCATAATATAGGTAAAGAGGCACTTAGGGCACTTCCCACACCATTCGTTGCGTTTACTCCCAACATTACAACTTCTAAAATCAAAGAAATGCTCCTGAGCCACCTCGGCAAAGAGTTTTGCAATATGTATCTCATCAAGTGGGCGTAAAAAGCTAAAATACTCCACATCATCTGTAATGAAATTTGAAACATACCATCTAAAATCATCTTCAAACTCTATTGATTTTGAGTATTGATGGTTAATTTTTTGTCCATTGTAAATGATGTTCTCTTCATTTGCACTTGACTCATTTGAAAGGACAATATAGCGTGTTTTATAGAGAAGTCCAAGCCAGATAGAGATAAATCCGACAATGGAAGAAAAAGGGATATGCCCATTTAAGTAACCACTATTGTTAAAAGCAAAGATCTGTTTTAAATCAAGTTCACGCTGCAATTCTATTGCATTTAGAGGGTGTGCATCAAGCACTTTTTTTGAAGCTACAATGGGATTCATAGAGAACATCAAAGATTCAGGAAATGCCTCTTTTAATAGTTCATAGCTTACAAGAGAGTCTTTTCCTCCCCCTATTGGAATAATGTTATTCTCTTGCGTTTGAAGAGATATTTTTTGAAATAGCTCTTTATCTACTGTTATAAAATTGACAAGAGTATCTTCTGTTACTGCAATATTATTGCAATATATAAACTCCCCTAATCCATTAAAATATAATTTAGCAAACCATTTTTGCTGTGCTTCATTTAGTGAGCCACACTCAATTACAAAATCCTTTGGAGCGGCAATTTTATAGTAACTAATCGCTTCTGCTAAACCAATATGAAAAACTATATTTTGCATAGCAAATGCAGTTGTCATTTTTTCATCTTTTTTCAGTTTCAAGCGATGGTGAAAATCACTCACTCTTGCTGCTTCATACAACTGATAGTGAAATTCCAAAGTGATATTTTCTCTATCTTCTGTTATTACATACGATTTATAAACAAATTTATTGTTTTGTGCTCTTAATTCATTAAATTTTTTCATATCTGCCATTTTTGAGTTTTGTTCGCCAATTATAGTATTTTTTAACTCTATAAATGCTAAAATCGTTACAATAAAACGAGGGAGACGACACTTGCAAGAAGCACATGAAGTATTGGCTAGAAAATACCGCCCGACTAATTTTGATGAACTCATTGGGCAAGAGACCATAGCACAAACACTCTCTTTAGCACTTGATGCAAACAGGCTCTCTCATGCCTACCTTTTTTCAGGGCTTCGAGGGAGTGGAAAAACCTCTACTGCTCGTATTTTTGCAAAAGCACTCATCTGTGAAGAGGGAGTAAGCCACTTACCTTGCGATAAATGTTCTAACTGCATTATGGCAAAAGAGAACCGTCATATGGACATCATCGAGATGGACGGTGCAAGTAGCCGAAAAATCGACGACATCCGTGACCTTATAGAGCAGACAAAGTATAAACCAGCTGTTGCACGCTACAAAATATTCATCATTGATGAAGTTCATATGCTTACAAAAGAGGCTTTTAATGCCCTGCTTAAAACGCTTGAAGAGCCACCTGAATATGTAAAATTTATTTTAGCTACAACAGACCCTCTCAAACTTCCAGCGACAATTTTAAGTCGTACACAGCACTTTAGATTTAAAAGTATTGCAACAAATAAAATAGTTGAGCATATTGCCCATATTTTACAACTTGAAGAGATTGAGTATGAAATTCCTGCCTTAGAAATTTTAGCGCGTAGTGGAAAAGGAAGTCTTCGAGACACCCTAACCCTACTTGACCAAGCCATCATATACTCTAAAAATCATGTAGATGTTGCTACAGTTACAGATATGCTCGGACTTGTTGATCCGAAATTCATTAGTGAGCTTTTTGATGCTGTCTTTGCAAAAGATTATGCAAAGCTTGTAGAGTACACCAAAATATTGGAAGATTATGAGAGTGAAATGGTTGTTGATGAGCTCATTGCCTACCTTAAAGAAAAAATGTACAATCAAGATGCCCTCTTCTCCACTTTGGTACTTGAGCGTTTCTTTAGAATTTTAAGTGAATCCAAATACCTCTTTAGTATAAACGCAGATGGTTCTTTTGTACTCTCTATGATATTTTTCAAGATGATAGAAGCACTTAAAATCCGTGAAATTGACCAAATGATAGAGTCATTTCAAAAAAATATTACGCGTCCTGAAATTGCAGTGCCTACAGAAAAACCTGCCACCATAAAAGTGCAAGCAACTACACCAGAGATGGATGGAGCTGTTGCAAAAATAGAAGAGCCTGTTAAAACAATGGAAGAATCTGTAGAAGAAATACGCCCAGCAAAAGAAATTACACAAACACCAGAGGGTTTAGAGAAGTTTGAAAAACTCATCGCAAAAATTCAAGATAGAAATTATGAACTAGGAGAGTGTTTTAAAAACAACATCCACTATGTTTCATTTGCAGACAATACTCTTACTTGGGAGAGTTGTGCGGATGAAAGCTGTAAGAAAGCGCTCAAACATGGTTACTCTGTCATAAAACAACTTGTACGAGAAGTGTTTAGTTTTGAGACAAAAATTAAAGGTGTTGCCTGCTCTCAAGAAAAAGTAGAAAAAGAAAAAATAGTAGAAACAAAAACAGTAGAACGAAATATTGCAGGAGATCAAAGTGGTTCAACACTTGGCGATATTGAAATAGGTGGTGGAGCATCATGTGTTGCAGGTTGTAATGAGCCTTCAGTTGTTGATGAAATCAATGGTGATGACATCACAAAAGAGCCAATGATACAAAAAGCCATAGAGATGTTTGAAGCAAAAAAAGTTACCGTACAATCAAAAATTTAAAGTTTTCTTTCATCAAAAAAAATCTCACTACAGCAGATATTTTCTTGGTAACAATACTCTAAGAGTGCGACATAAGGTGTTGCATTACGCTTTTTAATTGTTGCAAATTTTGACTGCGATATATTTAAAAGTGCTGCTACATCTTTATCGTATATGCGTTCTTTCTTATCTTTAGCTTCCATCCGTTCTTTTAAAACAACAATAATTTGACGAAAATCTCTCATCTTCACTCCTTAAAAGTGAAAATATATAGCAAAAAAATGAAAAGTGTAAAAAATATGTCAATTTGGTATTATTTTTTCTCTTTTTGCTTTAAGCGTTTCACTAAATTTTTAAAAATAAGCGCTATTTTTAAAAATTCTGTATAGTGCTGAATCTGTATAATGGCATCATAATTTTTATCATTTATGGCTTGCATATACTCACCGAGATGTTGCACATCCTCCAGCAAAGTATCACTTAATCTTTTTATATATAAAAAAGCAACAGTGCCAAGCACTACAAAGGCAACGAGTATTTCAACCCAAATAGTATTGTAAGCGTCCATAATGAGAACAATATTATCATGTTGAGGATTTAAATGTGATAGGAGTAAATCTTTTAGTAAAAAATATGCCAAAGAAAAGAGTACAACAAAAACCCCAACAAGCATAAAGAAAAACTTCTTATATATCTCTTTTTTTAAATTTAACAAAGTTTGTAACCTACCCCTCGCACCGTTTGTATATACTCTTTTGTTTTATCTGGGTCTATCTTCTCTTTAAGTCTATTAATGGCTACATTAACTGTTTTATACTGATAATTTTCACTATCTCCCCAAACACTCTCAAGCAGATAATCTCGCTCAAGTACATTATGTTTATTTCTTATAAATTCACAAAGCAGATCAAATTCAAGCTTTGTAACATCTACATTTTTTCCTGCCACACTCACTGTTCTACTACTATTATCAAGCAGTAAATCTCTATAAGTAAGCGTCTCAGTAGAGTGTTTATTTGAAGTTCGTTTTAGTATAGATTTAACGCGTAAAAGGAGTTCTTTCATATTGAAAGGTTTTGTGATGTAATCATCGCCACCTTTTAAAAAGCCCTCCTCTATATCTTCATCTGCATCTTTTGCACTTAAAAATATAACAGGCACATCAACGCCATCTTCGCGTAATTCACCAACAAATTCACTCCCCTCCACTCCAGGAAGATTTCTATCCATAATCAATAAGTCAATATCTTCTTCTTCTAAAATTTGCACGACTGTTTTGGTATTTAAAAAGCCAATAGTCTCATAACCCTCTTTTTGTAAATTGTATTCCAAAAGTTCTAGTAAATCTTCTTCATCTTCTACAATAACTATATTTGCATCCATACTTTTAATTCCTTATTGAATTTTCTTATTATATAAGTTTTTTATAAAAATAATGCTAAAATGGAAGTAAATAAAAGTATGGGAGGTTAAAGATGTTTGTATCGTCATATAATACTTATCTAAGTGCCTCTCATGTAGAGACAAATAGAGCACAAAAAAAAGAGGGAAGTTTTTCTCTTAAAAAAGAGAAAACAGCCCCTACAGATTTACCTGCAAAATTTGCAGAAGTAAAACTCCCTGTGAGTTATATTTCGCAGTTTAAAGTGTTGCGGAATCAACAAAAATTACAAGAGCAAACGCAGCAGTCTCAAAAAACAAAATTTACAAAAGTGACTACTCTTAAAAATGCGCAAGTTGCTTATAGTGAAAATTCTACCATGTTCCCACGATTAAGGAAACCTAAAGTTCCTCTTGGACACATACAAAGTAGCTTTGTAAGCAATGCAAGTATAAAACAAAATGCGTTAAATACTTATATAGCTAATGACAACTACTATAAAGTAACTGCTTAATCTTCTTCTATCCACGCTTCTGTTTTTATAATCCTGCCATCATCAAATTGTTTGATTTTAAACGCAGCGCTACACTTTCCATCGGCAATATCTAAAACAGCCATTTGGAGAATTTTTTTACACTTTTTAGGAATATCAAAATGCCCTTTTAAGCCTGTTAGAAACTGCTTGAGTGGTACCCTTGCATCCATACCAATAACATTGTCACGACACCCAGTCAAACCCATATCACTCATATAAGCCGTACCATTTGCAATTTGAAAATCATCTGTTGAGACATGTGTATGCGTCCCAATAATAGCACTCACTTTCCCTTGCATCAGCATCATCATTCCTCGTTTTTCACTCGTTGCTTCTGCATGAAAATCGACAAATATATTTTTAACACCCTCTTTATGTAACTCCTCTACCGTAGTCTGGGCACAACGAAAAGCATTGTCACAATAGGGCATAGAGTAGTGTCCCATAAGATTTAAAACAGCTAGTTTTTCACTCCCAACAGCATAAACCTTACATCCTGTTCCTGCTACTCCCTCCGGGTAGTTATGAGGTCGCAGTATTTCATGAGAATCAAAAAGAGGTAAAATATCTTTTTTATCCCATGTATGGTTTCCACCACTCATCACATCAATACCATACGAAAAAAGCTCATTACAGTTTTTGAGCGTCAAGCCAAAACCGTGTGAAGCATTTTCATAGTTTGCAATGACAAAGTCAATGTTCTCTTTCTCTTTTATCTCTTGTAGATATTTTTTGAGCATATCACGCCCAGGACTACCTACTATATCCCCAATAAAAGCTATTCTCATACAACCATCTTCATATTTTTTCGCAATTATAGCTAAAGTTCTTCAACTACTTTCTCTATTTTTCCTATAGGCTCTGGTCTTGCAAAGAGATAACCTTGAAAATAGTGACAACCAAACTCTTTTAATTTTTCAAAATGTGCTTCTGTTTCAACACCCTCAGCAATGACATCAAATCCAAACGCTTCCCCTAGGTTTATAATACTCTGCACAATAATCTGATCAGAGTGATTTTCCAACATTTCAAAAATAAAACCTTGGTCTATTTTTATCTGATTAATTGGAAGCATCTTTAGATACTGCAAAGAGGAGTACCCTGTACCAAAATCATCAATAGAGATCTGAATTCCCAACTCTCGCAGTTTTTGCATCTTTTGTACCATTGCGTCAAAGTCATCCGCTAAAAGAGACTCTGTTAATTCAATTTTTAAGCTATTAGGATTAATGCTATACATTTCAATACTGTTTTTTACAATCATTAAAAAATCATCTTGTGCAAACTGCTTTGCACTTACATTGACAGCCAAAATCCACTCTTTTGTTTTAAAATTTTTCTGCCAAACAGAGAGCTGTTTACAAGCACTCTGTAGCACCCATGTCCCAATTTCAACAATAAGTCCACTATTTTCAGCAATCGGTATAAATTTAAAAGGAGAGACCAATCCATGTTTTGGATGATTCCATCGTATAAGACTCTCTGCCCCAATGTAAGAACCATCATCCCTATTTTGTAATTGGTAATAGAGTTCAAACTGATTCTCTTGAATTGCTACTAATAAATCACTGTATATATCTAAATTTTCCTGTGCTTTTTTCTCAGCTTCTTTGCTATAAAAAGAGAATTGTTTCTCCCCTTTTTTAGCATTTTGTAAAGCACCGTCAGTCTGTTTCAAAATTTCATTTGCAGATGTTAAACTTTTTGAGTAAATATTAATACCAACATGAGCAGAGATATAAACCTCTTTGTCTTTTACATGAAAAAGTTTTGAAGAGATAGAATTAATACGATTTAAGATCTCTTCTGCTTTTTGTATTGCACTATCTTCATC
>NZ_JALUKE010000143.1 GCF_027056685.1 Sulfurimonas sp. | reverse complement strand
TCATAAAAATAAAAAACATACTGAATGAGAACAATAGTAAAGATAAACCCAATAGTTGTCCATATCTCTGTGGGGGTTTTCATCCCTGTTTCAAAAAAGACAGAGTGAACAATCTCATATCCCGCATATAAAATTCCAAGACCACCGACAACTGCCGCCATATCTTCAAGTTTATGCAAACCATAAGGAAATCGTTTTGATTTATGTGCGGCAAAAAAGAGTGCCAAAAAGATAAGCAGTGCACCAAAAACATCAGATATGGAATGGATACCATCAGCTACGACAAGTGTCGAACCCATCATCCATCCCCAAGTGAGTTTGGATGTTGCAAGAGCTGCGTTTAGCAGTGTTGAGAAAAAGAGCCAACGCTGTTTTTCATCTGTTTTTCGTATATAATGTATCATATTTTAAAATCCTAAAACTGTAAATAAGCTTCATAAAAGAAGTATATCCCGAAGCCCGTCAAAAGGAGTGCAAACCCTTTATTGACAGCGTCTGATATTTTTGTCACTGCTTTACTTGAGACTATGCTCTGTGCAAATCCAACAGAAACACCTGCTAAAAGCAGTAATAGTGAATGTCCAAGTGCAAAAAGTAAAATTAGTCCATAAGCATACAGATAATCGCTGTTGCCTGCTAAAGATATGATAGCAAAAAGTGGAGCTGATGCACAAGGAGTGCTGACCAGTCCAAAAATCAGACCGATTAAAAAACCACCAAAGAGTCTATAGTGAATCAATCTGCTAACAATGGCTGATTTATCTACTTCTCCTAACATTCCAAAGGCATAGAGTGCTATGAGTATGCTCACGCTCCCTGCTATAAGATATGCCCAAAGTGGTGCAACGGAGAAAAAACCGCCAAATTTTGCCACGATAAATCCTAGTATGGAAAAGCTCACAGCAACACCCAAAGCAAAAAGCGCTGTAAAAAGATAAGTGTAGAGTACTTTTTTTCTACCCTCAAGGTCTTTGTTAAGCGCTACAGCACTCCCTACAAGCAGAGGAACAGCAACTAAGGAGCAAGGTGCTGCCGCGGTAATACTACCAGAAAAAAAGGCACCTAAAAATACGAGGTATGAATTTGATTCAAGCAGCTGCGTGAGATAAGCTTCCATTGAGTCTTACTGCCCAGCCTCTTTGATATGCTGACGAATCTTATCTGCGCTGAGCACTTTTCCTGTGGAAATCAGTTTCCCATCTATGACAAGTCCGGGCATACTTAAAATGTTATACTTCATTATTTCCATAATGTCATCGACTTTTACTACTTCATAGTCGCCATCTAACTGACTCACAAGCTCTCTAACAATTTTTTCAAGTGTTATGCACTTTGCACAACCCGTTCCTAAAATTTCTATTTTCATATTTTTTCCTTATTTTAAAATATAGTTAAAAAGATACCCTATGCAGATAATGCCCACACCCACAGTACCAAAGAAGATGGCGATGAGTTTTGTATGGAGTATTTTTTTGAGTATCATTGCCTCTGGAAGGCTTAGCGCAGTGATTGCCATCATAAAGCTAAGCGCCGTTCCTAGCAGCATTCCTTTGTCTGTAAGCACTTCAACAAGAGGCATAACCCCTGCTGCGTTTGAGTACATTGGGATTCCAAGAATTACAGCTAAAGGTACACCATACCAGTTGTCTCCGCCTGCATATTTTGCAATAAAATCTGCCGGAACATAGCCGTGTATCAAAGCACCGACACCAACACCTATGAGTACATAAATCCAAATTTGTTTGAAGATGTCGTAGGTGTAATCCCACGCCTCTTTTGCACGCTGTTTTTGTGTTATTTTTACTTCTACATCTTTGAGCTCACTTTCCATAGGTTTGACATCGAGTAAGATGTACTTTTCTAAGTTCATTTTTCCGATGACGAAACCACCGACGATAGCTACAAGCAGACCAAACCCGATGTAAATCGCTGTGATTTTCCAGCCAAAGAGCGTAAAGAGCAGAGCGATTGCTACTTCATTGTTCATAGGTGAACTGATAAGAAATGAAAAGGTTACACCAAGCGGGATACGCGCTTGAATAAATCCGAGAAATAGGGGAATGGCGCTGCATGAGCAAAATGGTGTAATAATGCCGAAAAATGCAGCGAGCACATTGCCGTATAGCTCTGATTTGCCTTGTAAGTGGGCACGAACATATTCTGTATTGAAATGTGTTCTCAGGTAAGAGACGACAAAAATGATGAGTATAAGCAGGAAAAGTATTTTTACTGTGTCATAAATAAAGAAGTTGATGGTATCATTGACTCTTCCCGTAAGTCCAAGCATATTAACTGTGAGATAATCTACGAACTCTTTCCACATAATATAACTCCTTAATTTATGGCATTATAGCAAATATAAATATATAAATCAAGATATATTGATATAGTGATAATATTAGCCTAAAACTGAAATACCCATAAGAAATAAACTAAGTTCAAGAGCAATACCCGATAAAAATATCCAAAGAATGTTGAGGTTGTAGTAGCGCACTGCAATGAGTGCTCCAACTGCCCAGATATAAGCTGCAGGAGAGTGAAGAGTTACTTTTCCCATGGAGAGTACAACAAAAAAGAGCATTCCTGTAAACGCAGCCAATATTCCTTTTAAGCCTCTGCGAATAAAGAGGTAGTCTTTTATTTTGGCATAAATTTCTGACATTATGATTGTGTAAAAAAATGAAGGATAGAACATTCCAATGGTTGCAAGCAGACTTCCCATAAGTCCAGCTACTTTATAGCCGATGAATGTCGCTGTAATGAGAAATGGACCGGGAGTAATTTGTCCAAAGGCAATGCCGTCGGCAAACTGTTTCATACTTAACCAATGGTGTGATATGACTGCTTCTTGTTGCAGGAGTGGCATGATGGTCATACCGTTTCCAAACGCAACTGCTCCAACTTTAAACATAGATAAAAAGAGTGTAGAGAGTTCTGTTTTGTAAAAAAATGCAAGAGCGGCAAATGCAAGAAAAAGAGAGCCACTTACTATGATGGCTGTCAAACGCCACTGCCATTTACCGGGAATATCTAACTTTTGTGTCTGCTCGTTTGTATCTACCTTCATGGAATCTTTCCAGAAAAACATAAGACCAAACAAAACAGCAAAGATGATAACCCAAAAGGCATTGATTTTATAGAGTAACAGTATAAACGCAAGTCCGGAGATAAAAGCTGTTTTTCCTCCATCAATGTAACGATTTGCAAAATCAAGCGATATGTGGATGATGATTCCCACAACCATAGCTTCAAGTGCAATAAAAAGAGGGTGTACCCAAGCAACATTTCCATAGTTAAAATAGAGCCAAGAGAGCAGTACCATTAAAAGGTAAGAGGGAAGTATAAACAGAAATGTCGCTATTAAAGCACCCCAAAATCCCTTGATGCGATAAGCAGAGTATGTAGCAAGGTTGAACATAATAGGACCAGGATAGAGCTGAACCATAGCAAGCCCCTCATCCATCTCTTTTTGTGAGAGCCATTTGCGCCCTACGACAAGTGTTTTGAGCTGTTGGAGCATCGCTACACTGTAGGCTGTAAGACCTATAATGAAAAAAGCCCATGTTAGTTCAAAAAAAGAGGGAGTGACTTTTACTTCTGACTTTTGATTACTAGGCATCTATCTCCTTTCTCTTTATTTATAAAATATGCGTCTCTTTTGGTACTTCGCTTGAGACCACTTTTTTATTTTCAATTTTAAGTATTCTATCACAAAGTGGCAACATCGCTTCATCATGAGTGACCATTATGACGGCTACATCTTGATCTGTAGCTATTTTTTTAAGCATCTTTACAACATCTACAGAGCGTTTGATGTCAAGGGCTGCTGTGGGTTCATCGGCTAAGATGATTTCAGGTTTGTTTGCCAAAGCTCGTGCGATGGCAGCGCGTTGGTTCTGTCCACCTGAGAGAGAGGAGGGCATTGCGTTTGCTTTGTCGCCAATGTCAAAATACTCTAACAACTCCATCGCTATCTTCTCACTCTCCTCTTTTGAGAGACCATTTGTTTGTGGTAGAAGCGTAACATTTTCGATGATATTTAAAAAAGGAATGAGGTAGTGGGCTTGGAAGATAAAGCCTATTTTTTCACGTCGAATCTTACGTGTCTCTTTAGTGAGCCATTTGTTTTCATAGACCTTTTCATCTCCGAGCCAAATAGTACCGCTTGTCGGCTCTTCCACGCAGCCTATCATCATAAGTAAGGTTGTCTTTCCTGCACCACTTGGAGCAATAAGTGCAACGAGTTCCCCTTTATTGACTTCAAAAGAGGCTCCGTCGATGACCTCCACAAGACTGTCACCTTTACCGAAATGTTTTACCAGGTTTTCTACTTTTATCGCTTGTCTGCTCACACTCATCCTCCTATTGCCTCTGCCGGATCGGCTGATATTACTTTTTTCACACCTACAAAAGAGGCTAAAATAGATGCTATGATGATGACTATGAAAAGTCCAAAGGCATCAGGGGTTTCAAGCACAACTCTTTTTGGAAATTTCGAGTAAATGAGATGAGCAAAAATATTTCCTGCTATAAAGGCAAGCACACCCATAAGCACCGTCTCTTGGACTATCATTTTAATAATCATCGAGTTTGGTATGCCAATGAGTTTCATAATGGCTATCTCTTTCATCTTTTCAAGTGTCATAGTGTAGATAATAAGTGCGATGATGATGGTCGAGACAATGACGAGTATTACAGTAAACATTCCTATCTGCTTTGATGCCATTTTTATGAGATTTTTTGTGAGAATTGTCTTCTCTTGCTCTGCTGTATAGACAGAATTATGCTTCCATCGTCTTATATCTTGCGCAACTGCGTTTACATCATAACCACTCTTTACGCGAGCAACGATTGCGTTTACCATATGTGAATTTATACCATTTATGCCTCTTGCTCTGTCATTTCGTATGCGTGCATTGGAGTAGAGAAACTGCAACTCTTGCGCATCTTTGAGTGAAATGTACACTAAAGGGTCTCCACCAGAAGAGACTGTGCCATGTGTGACACCTACAACGGTGTAAATATCTCTACCTAAAGGGATTTTATCGCCGAGTTTAAAGCCTGTTTTATCTGTTACTACCATCTCATAATGACTGCGTTTAAGCCCTCGTCCTGCTATAAGTTTGCTTGGATTTATGGGGTCAATATCTCCAAAAGGGTTAAAACCAACTGCAAAAACACGCACCATCTCATTTTTTAAAGGGAGTTGGAGGTTTTGAAAGGTAATGCCCTCAGCAGATTTTACCCCTTGTATAACATGAATGGTATTTTTTAAATCTTCATGCACCCGTGATGCTTCTGCAAAGGGTCCAAGTGTATTTTCCTGTACAACCCACAAATCAACATCCAAATCGTCAAGCAAAACCTGTGCATCGATGATCATACCTCTATAGACACCCATCATAATCATAACAATGCCAAGAAGCATGCCCACACCTGCGGCGGTGACGATGAATTTTCCAAGAGTATGTTTTATCTCTTTTTGTGCTAAGTTTATCATTAGTGAACTCTTGCACCCTCGTGAAGAGGCTTTTTATTTGTTGCAGGCACAAGTATGACTGCGTTTGTAGCAAGGTTTTTCACGGCTACTATTTTGCCACTGATGCCAAGCACTTTGACTTTTTGAAAGTGCGCTTTGCTGTTTTGAGCTATCCAAACACCACTTTTACCATCTTTATGAACTATCACTTTTGTAGGAACTGTGACAACATTTTGAAGTGTTTTGGTATTTATGAGCACTTCTGCCTGTTCATTGATATAAAATGGAATTGGTAGTTTCTCAAACGCAACATCTACTTCTCGCTCTTGTGTTACCGCATCACTCTCTGCCACGATACGTTTTACCACACCTGCAAACTTTTTCCCAGCTTGAGAACGGAGTGTAATATGAGCGTGTTGTCCAACTTTGATGTTCCCACTAATGCGTTCATCAATATAAGTACGAATCCAAACATCTTGAGGATTTACAATCTTAAATATACTCTGTGTAGGTACAACACTCTGAGCAACTTCTGCCTCTTTTGTAATGACATAACCATCAACAGGCGCATAGATTTTGTAGCGTGAGAGTTTTACTTCAAGTGCCTTTACACTTGTTTGTGAGCGTTTTACCTCTTGTAGTGCTGAGTTTATATGTGCCTTTGTAGCAGCAATCTGCGCTTTGATGGCATCCAAATCAGCTTTTGCTTTGTCATACTCTGACTGAGAGGCAAATGACTGGATTTTTAGTTTTTTGTAACGGTCGTAAGTGACAAGCGCTAGATTTCTTTGTGCATAGAGTGCGTCAAGGTCTTTACGCGAAGCTGTAACCTCCATCTTTGCTTTTTTGACTGAAATCTTCGCTTCTGCTACAAGTTCTGGCAAATCAACAGCATCCATTTCTACAAGGAGTTGTCCTTTTTTAACCCACTCCCCTTCATCTGTATGGAGTGCTTTGATTTTTGAAGCAGTGAGCGCTGTAATGTTGTAAATCTCTTTTGCTCCAACATTTCCTATGCCAAATGTTTGCAGTTTCATATCTTCTTCTTTGGGAGAGAGCGTTGCATAAGTACTTTTTGGAATGTAAACTTTGTTGTAAAAAATTGCTCCGCCGATAAGCAGGGCAAGAGCGATAAGAGCGTATTTAATGCTGTTTTTCATTATATTTTTCCTTTAAGATATTGGATTCTGTCAATGCTAAGTGCGCGTGAATAGTAGGCTTCAAGTAGTCCTAGTTTTGCATTTAGTACCTGTGAAGTGGCATCTAAAACTTCGATGTAGGTAGCAAGACCCTCTTTGTAGCGTCCATCAAGCACTTTTTTTGTCTCCTGCGCAGAATCAAGTTGTGCTTTTTTTGCACTAATCGTTTTGTTGTAGCGTTTAATGTCAAGGAGTAAGTTTTGCAACTCTTCTTTGAGGGCGAGTTCGCGTGAGCGTTTTTGCTCTTTGCTGATTTGTGCAGATATTTCTACTTTTTGTGCCTCTGCTGAGACTCTTCCACCGCTGTAGAGTGGAATGTTTACGACAACTCCTGCCGTTGTGGCATCGTAAGTGTTGAGCGTGTCAAAGTGGTTGTAGGATGCTATTGCATCTATAGAGCCGTAATGTTCTGCTTTTGCTGATTTATGGAGTAAGATATTTTTTTCGATATTTTTGTTTTCAATTTTAAGTGTATAGTTTGAGTTTAGCACCTCTTTTTGCACATTTGCATCAGCATTGAAACTTTCTTGTAACACTGCGTTTTCAAGCGTGACATTTTCATCAATTTTTCTGTCCATATAGAGTGAAAGTGAGTTGCGTGCTTTATCAAAACTTGCCTGAGCAATGGCAAGATTATCTTCTGCATTATAAACAGCCGAGAGAAAACGGCTTGCATCTGCTGTGGTTTTTAGCCCCTGCTTTACCAGAGCTTCGGCTTGGGCATAGTAGGCTTTTTTAGCTTCTAAATCTTTTTTACGGACATTGAGAGCCTCACGCTGGACGACCATAAGCTTGTAAAAAGACTTGACCTTAAACGCAAGCAGTGCTTTAAAATCCATCAAAGAGAGCTTGGAGATGTCTTCATCTTTTTTGCTTGAAGCTATTTTAGAGGTAGTTTTACCAAAGTCCCATAACTTCTGTTTTAAGTTCACCCCTACATTCCAGCCTGTATCATCTAATGTATGAAAAGTACCATTTGCAGGTAAAACATAGGTTTCTGTGAAGTTATACTGCCCGTTAAGATTAACTTGTGGCAGATAATCGGCAGTAGCTGAGCGGTGAGAAAGCTTTGACTGCTTCATTTTCATCTGCAGGGACTTCACATCAGGATAGTTTTGCAGCGTAGTGTCAATGGACTCCCTAAGTGTAAGTGTCTCTGCGTTTAGCATAGAAAAAAGTAACAAAGAAGAGAAAAATATTTTTTTCATTATAAACCTTATGAGATATTTTTATGTTGTATTGTCTCATAAGTCTGTTAAGGTATCGTTAAAGCCTTAATCTTCAGCAGAAAATAGTGTCCCTTTTGTATAAGAATCTTCAAATAAGAACTCTCTTGCTGATGTTAAATCATAGCCATTGCATAAAAACATCTCTCTATTATGGTTTATCATATATCGTGCAGCTTTTAATTTTGTAACGATTCCACCTGTGGCAAATTCATTGTTTGGTGAGTGTTCTTGGTCTAACTCTTCATCTTTAATCTCTGAAACAAGTTTTCTAATTTTAGCCTTTGGATTTGTTTTTGGGTTCTCTTCATAGTATCCGTCAATATCACTTAAAATTATTAGAATATCGGCATTAGTATAGTGTGCAACATGTGCTGAGAGTTGGTCATTGTCACCAAAGAGTTGTTCAGGTGTTGTAGAGATGTCATTTTCATTCACAATAGGTAAAATATTGTTTTCTAAAGTCCTATCTATGATTTGTTGAAAAATTTTTGTATGCACTCTTGAGTCAAAATCCTCTTCAGTCAATAAAATTTGAGCTATATCGACATTGAAAATATCAAATTTATTTTTATAACTGCTCATAAGTATTGGCTGTCCAACTGAAGCTAAAACTCGCTTACTCACCTCTTTTTTTCTATCAAGTTTGAGTGCAGTATATCCAGCTGCAACAGCTCCCGATGTCACAAGAACAACTTCGTACTGTTTTCTTGCCTCTGCAAGTAGTGAAACTAAATTTAGCATTCTCTCTTTTGCTATATCATCTAAATTTGTTAAAACACTACTTCCTACTTTAAATACAACTCTTTTCAAAATTATCAACTCCCTATATATTCGTGCTTTTAGAATAACATATAAAACTTATGTTGAAATTATAAAAAGTTTTGTTTACTCATCATTCTCTTCACCAAAAGTATTGATAAGTCCTTTAATAAACTCTTTTTTCTCTTTTTTACTCAATCTTGCTTCTGGATGTACAGCTGTATAAATAAGTGGAGGCATATGACCACTACGAACTTGTGCTGAAGATTCATCTCCATGGTTGTGTCTTTGATGTCGCCAGTTTGAAATATTGAGATGTTCTCTTCCATCTTCAACATCACTCTGCACTAACCAAGAGATAGGTGCTACATTACTATACCATCTCCATTTTGTTTCATTGGAGTGACAATCAGCACATGCACGCATAAAAAGCGTGCGAGTCTGTGGGCTATCCCATTTTGGTTCTTGTACCACTTTTGGGTTCGTATGGTCTCTGCCATAAGGTATAAACTGGATGGCCACACCTAGTAGTACTGCAGATATTGTTATTGTTTTCATTTTTGACATTTTGCATTCTCTTGTGATTATTTAAAATGAGTATGGCATAGTTATATTAATCTATCGTTAATGTTTTTTGTCTTTTATTGGCGTCCTTTTTGTTTTCCATTTCCTTGCCCATTTCCTTGCCCGTTTCCTTGCCCGTTTTGTCCATTTTCATTTTGAGGGTAGACTCCTTCTTTATTTGTTAAAAGCGTATCACCTTCATAGTAACAACCATTTGTTACACCTATGTTTTTGAGGGCTTTGTCAAATGCCCAGTAGTGGTTGTAACTTCCATTCCTAAGTGTGTTAAACGCAGCTTCTATGTCTGTTGCGTTTGAGTCTTGTGCTTGAGTGATGTATTTGTCTAAGTCGTCTATGTCTGTTA
>NZ_JALUKE010000142.1 GCF_027056685.1 Sulfurimonas sp. | reverse complement strand
AGTCATTTTAACTCAATTGCAAGAGATTTAGAAAAAGAACAAATTTATTCGGCATTGGTTATTGAAAAAAGATTTACAAAGCAATTAACACATCCTCTTTCAAAAGTTTTTATTGATGGTTATAATATTTCAACTCTTAGGCTTAATAAAAATATTAAAAAATTTGTACAAAAAAAGGGAGTGGACTATTTTCTAAACTCTGAAAAAATAAATGAGATACATGAAGGAATTTTTAAAAATAATTACTTTGTATCACAAGTAAATATTGTTGGAGTAAATGAAAAGGTAATAGCACATTATATTGTGTTTATAAAAGATAAAGAGTACCTTCAAAATAAAGAAATTTTACTACAAACGCTTACCGTTCTTATGGCACTGCTTTTCCTTTTAATGTCCTATTTTGGATTTAAAACACAGGTGCTAAATGTGGAGTTAATAGCTTCACTTAATGAAAGAGTGAAAGAGGAGACAGAGAAAAATCTCTCTTTAATCTATAATGATCAACTTACACAATGTTATACAAAAGAGAAATTTATAGCAGATAAAGATCTTTACAAAGATAAAGAGCTTGTAATGCTTAATATTAAAAATTTCAGTCAGATTAATGCTACTTATGGTTTTGAAATAGGTGATGGAATTTTGAGATTAACTGTTTTGAGGCTGCAAACTATTTTAGAGAGAAAAATTTACAGAATTGATTCTGATGAATTTGTTTTTATATCTGATGAGATAACAGATGATGTGAATCATATAAATCACCATTTTAATGATGACCCCTTGCATGTGACAAAGGATGATATTAACATTAGAGTTGCATTTAGTTTTTCAGTTGTGCATGGTTTAGAAGAAGATTCTCTGCGTAAATTAACCATTGCTATAAAACAGGCAAAAATGGAACCATACAAAGAGTTCGTTCACTATAAAGAGCAGAGTGTCAACAATGACTTCTTAAAATTCAACAGCTATCTCTATGATGCTATATTTGCACAACAAGATGCAAGAATTATTCCCTATTTTCAAGGTATTCGCAATAATGAAACTAATGAGATTATGAAATATGAAACACTTGCTCGTCTTGAAGTAAGTGGAAAAATTTACTCTCCGTACTATTTTATAGGAGTTGCAAAAAATAGTGGATTTTTAGTTGAAATTACAAGAATTATAATAGATAAAAGTTTTGCATATCTCGCAAAACACTCAAAAGATGTAACAATATCCATCAACATTACAGAAGATGATCTTTACAGTAAAAAACTAAAAGCATATTTATTAGAAAAATTAGATTTTTACCATCTTAGGGCTGAGCAGATTGTTTTAGAAATTTTAGAAGGGGTAAGTTCTGGTGGAACACACAACAATATTATTCAGCTCAAAGAGCTAAAAGAGGCAGGCTTTCAATTAGCCATTGATGATTTTGGTGTTGAATACTCCAACTTTGAGCGTATTAATGAACTTGATGTTGATTTTATTAAAATAGATGGAAAATACATTAAAAATTTAGATACAAATCCAAAAAGTTATAAGATTGTAAAAGCAATTAGTGAGTTTGCATCTTCGATGGGCATAAGAGTTATTGCTGAGTTTGTAGAGAATGAAGATATTCAAAAATTTGTTGCAGAGATAGGCATAGAGTTTTCACAGGGCTACTGTTTTTCTATCCCATCACCAATGTTTAAAGAGTAAACTTGAATTTGTTTGAAAAACTTGTTGGTAAAATTGATAAAATTGTTTTAACTTTTACGGTTGTTGTTCTTTTTGCTTCTCTATATTTTGTTTATACTCTTAAGGAGTCATACTCCCAAAAAGAGACACTGCAGTCATTGGATAATGCACTTTTTTTGACAAGAAATTTACTTGAAGAGGAACAACAACATGCTCTTTCTCTCTCTTTGTTGCTTGCGCAAGACAAAACTTTTTTAGAAGCATTTTATAGCAATAAACGAAAAAAAGCATTTGAGATAATTGAGCAGAAGATTAAAAGTTTACAAAAGTTGCAGGGTTATAATTTTGAAGTACAGGTACACGATAAAAACTTGCATACTTATCTTAGAAGTTGGGATTATTCCATAAAAAATGTACCACTTGCCTCTTTTCGTAAAGGCTTGGTTTTTGTTAAAAAGCACAAAAAACCTTTGGTCTCCATAGAAGTGGGTAAACGCTTAAATATTAAAGCTATCTCTCCAATTTTAAAAAATGGCTCTTTTGAAGGATCTATTGAAGTTATTGAAAATTTTGAACACCTGAGAAAGGCACTTGCAGAACATGGTTATGCTCTTTTTATACTTTTAAATAAAAAATATCTCAATATCGCAACAAGGGTGCAAGATAATCCTCTCATTTTTAATAAATTTGTATTGGTGAACAAGAGCTATGATAGACACAGTTTTGAAAGTTTGAAAAAATCGAACTTGCATAACTTAGAAAGTTCTGGTTACTTTACACAAGACAAATATGCTTTTACCTACTTTAGCATCAAAAATTTTCAAAATCAAAATCTAGGATACTTTGTGATTGTATTTGAAAATAGTGCACCTCTTATGCTTAAAACACATGATGAAATAACAACAGAGGAAGCGAATAGTTCAGGAGTTGTTATTCAATGAAAATCTTACTTTTAGAAGATGATGTGAATTACAAAGAGACTATTCAAGAGTATTTAGAATCATTGGGATATGAGGTAGAGAGTTTTGAGAATGGGGACGAAGTTATAGATACACTCTATTTTAAAAAATACCATCTGCTGCTTTTAGATATTCGAGTACCAGGTAAAAGTGGTTATGAGATTGTAAAAATGATGCGTGAAAAAAAAGATGAAACACCAGTGATTTTTATTACCTCTTTAACAGATATAGATAACTTGAGCATAGGTTATGAGCTTGGCTGTAATGATTATATTCGTAAGCCTTTTGCCGCGCAGGAGTTAAAGTACCGTGTAGAGCAGGTTTTAAAAGTTTTTTATTTTCACTCAAATGAAGAAGAGTTAAATCTTAATAACGATTATAGCTATAATCTCACAAAAGGAAAACTGTTTCATAAAGAGGAAGCAGTTGCCCTAACACCAAAAGAGCAAAAAGTCCTTGATTATTTGATTACAAATCTTGATGAGTATATTTCAACAAAGCAGTTGTGGGAAGATGTATGGGAAGAAAAAATGGTAACGGAAGCAGATATTCGTATGTGCATTAAAAAGATACGAGATAAAACAGATGCAACATTTATTGTTAGTAAAAAAGGGTTTGGGTACAAAATTGATAGAAAAAGATAAACGATATATCTATACCCTAGCATTTTTTTACTCTATGCTGATTATCTTTGTGGTGAGTATTCCTGCATATTTTTATATTTCTGTTGAGAAAAAGAGTTATAAACAGGCTCAAATGCAAGATTTACAACATTACACTTATGGGGTTGAGAAGAGCATTTATGATTTTTCTCGTACAAATAAACATATATTTAATTTTCCCCGTTCGCTCTTTTATACTTCATGTCTGTATGGTAGCAGTACAAAACTGCTATTTGCAACAGATGAAGCATTATGTAAAACTATTACAACAAACAGAAGCCAAGATGGAGTGCTTAGTAAAGAAATTCTCTTGAGTACAAACAGACTTCAGGCAGGCAGACTTATAATTGCTAAGAGATTTTCATATAAAAATATTTATACAAAAGCATTTATTGCAGCACTTTTTTTGGGAGCTATAATCTTTTTTATGACACTATTTTTTATAAAAATTTCTCTACGACCACTTGAAAAAGCAAATAGATACTTGAATGTTTTTTTTAATGATGCGATGCATGAACTTAAAACTCCTCTTGGTGTTATGCAACTTAATTTAGAGTTTTTACGAGATAAGGGAGATAGTAAAGTTCTTCGAAGACTCTATAACAGTATGCAAAGCATAATTTTGATTTATGAAGATATTGAGTACCATATAAAATATACGCATGTAGAGTATAAAGCAGAAAATTTGAACTTTTCTCATTTTTTGCAAAACCGAATCAATGTTTTTTTAGATTTGGCAGGGATTAAAAATATAATTATTGAAGAAAATATAGAAGATGGTCTCTTTCTTAATATAAATCGAATTGAGGTACAAAGAATCATAGACAATACAATCTCAAACGCAATCAAATATAGTCCAAAAGATACACAGATAAACATTAGACTCTATAAAGATAATGAGTATATTATTTTTAGTGTAAAAGATCAGGGTGTAGGCATAAAAGACACTCAAAAAATATTTGAGCGTTATGCTCGTGAGGATGTAATTCAAGGTGGTTTTGGTATTGGTTTAAGCATCGTTAAACATATATGTGATAAAAATGGTATTGAAATTTCAGTAGATACTAAACTCTCTCAAGGTTCTCTTTTCTCTTATAAATTTTCATAACTCTTTTTTTACTTACACAAAAGTTACGCAACTATTGTTAATATATGACATATAAAAAAGGAGAACGATATGAAAAGTAATTTAATAAAATACTCAATAGGTGCTGCGGCACTTTTAATACTAGGCTCAAATGCTATGGCAGCAACGCCTACAGCTGCACCAAAAACTTATCCTGCTGGTGAAGTAGGTAAAATGGTAAAACTAGGTGAAGATATCTTGATGCATACAGATACGCACCCTCTAACAAAAGATATGGTAGGTAATAAACTACAATGTATTAGTTGTCATATACGAGGTAGTGATGGAAAACCAGGTACTGCACCAGGAATTGCTACTTTTATAGGGACAGCAACTTCATTTCCAGCATACTCTAAAAGAGAAAAATCTGTACAAACACTTCAAGATAGAATCAATAACTGTTTTATGCGTAGTATGAATGGAAAGCGTCCTATCATTGATACAAAAGCATCTGTAGCAATGGCAGCGTATGTTACATGGCTCTCAACAGGTATGCCAATGAAAATGAATCCAAAAATGCCTTGTAGCCCGTTAAATTCACAGAGATGGATGCATGGTGCGAAACATTTTGCAAAAATTCAAAAAAAAGCAACACATGCAAATTATGTAAATGGTAAAAAACTTTACGAAGCCAAATGTGCAATGTGTCACAGTGCTGATGGTGCAGGTATGGGAACATTTCCACCACTTTGGGGACAAAAAAATGGAAAATGGCTTGCATACAATACCGGTGCAGGTATGAGTAAACTCAACAAAGGTGCTGCATGGGTACAATCAAATATGCCATTAGGTCAAGGTGGAACACTTAAAGATCAAGAAGCAGCAGATATTATGCTCTATGTAGATGCGCAACCTCGTGCAGATTTTGATTTACGAAAAGGTCTTTTCCCTGCAAGTAAAATGGGATATTATAATTCAAAAGTACATGAAGAAAAACACTCAGTACGCAGCAACTTTAAACAATTTGGTCTTGATGTAGACAAAATTCGTGGCGACCATAAAATAAAATAAGGATTCAAAATGCAAATTCAAAATAAAATAGTTTTATCACTCATAAGTGTGTCAGTTCTTTCAATGGGACTGCATGCTGCAGATTGGCTCAGTATAGCAGGAACACAACCATCTTTCGTAAAAAAAGATGGTAAAAAAGTAGCAAACCACAATAACAAGCCACATTTTTGGGGATTTATTCAAGCTGGATATCAAAAAGATTATGGGACAATATTAGATAAGGCAGGTACGAATAAAACACCTTTTGTTATGTTAGCACCAAGTTTAGACCACCAATCTGGTTTTGAAATAAATCGTGCCCGTTTAGCCGTTCGTGGAATGGTAGATAAAGATAATCAACTTGATTACTTTTTTATGACAGAGTTTGGTGAAGATGGTGTTACAGAACCTGCAGGTCATCCTACACATAACTATTTGACTGATGCATCCATTACATATAATGGTATTCCTTATGTACATGTAAGGGCAGGGCAGTTTAAATACCCTGGTAGTGAAGAAGGTATGCGTGCTGTTTTTGCATCAGAGTATCGTAACTTTTCAACTGCAGGAAATCAACTTCTTCTTGAGCGTTTTCTCCCGAATAATGCGAAAGAAACAGTTGCAGGTTCAGGTATCTATCAAGGAGATACAGAACAATCTGTCGGAGCATATCGTGATCGTGGTGTAGAACTCTTTAATACTACACATATTAGAAAAAACATTACTGTAAGTGTCGCAGGTATGGTAGGTAATGGTACTGGTCTTAGCTCTAAAAATGCTTCAGGTAATATGACATACTACGGTTACCTTGCGAGTGAGTATCTGTTTGGAAAAGGTAAAGGGTACTATACACAATCTGTGAAAGTATATGGTTGGTACCAAAATGGAGCAAGAAGATTAAATAATAAGAACTATGACCGTACAAGATATGGTGCTGGTGTGGATTATTTTCATAATGGACTTCGTGTGGATGTCGAGTACATTAAAGCAAAAGGTATGATTTATAATGGAGCAAAAGATGTAGATGCAGATCCTTATAACAATGATTGGCAATACCAAATCGCGGCGGAGAGTAAAAATGAAGCTGATGGTGGCTTTGTAAGTGCACAGTATTATGTACTTCCTAAAAAAGTAGAACTACTTGCTCGCTATGACTACCTTAATCGTTTAACAAATTTAAAATCACAAGGTGGTGAGAGGGATTATAAAACAACTACACTTGGTATGTCTTATCACTTTAAAGGGCCTAATAGAATTGATGTGAACTATGCATTTAGAGATTTTGATGCACCTGGAAATGCTGTAGCGCAAAAAGTAGTTGACAACATGGGCAATTTACTTTCTATTCAAGGAACAATTAAATTCTAATATTACAGGGACCCTCGCTTAGAGCTCACTAGCAAATTTCAACATATCTATGCCATATTTTTGGCGTAGTTTTTGTGTAGACTTACTCAGAGTCTGCATCTTTTTTTCTTCTTCAAAGCCAATAAGTGAGAGTTCTTTGCGTGAGTCCCTTGTAAAACTTGAGCAGTTTATGCTCAGGCGAATCATATGTAATCTTTTTTGCGTGTCTGCTTTATGAAACATCTCTAAACAGAGTGCATCGAACTTCTTTTCGGTAAAAATTTCTGCTTTTGATACATTAATATGTGACTTTTGATTCATTTCATAATGAATGCTGAGGTGAAAAACAGTAGGAATGACATCAAGTTTAAAAATGGCAAAGCTAAGATGGCGGGCAAGTATATGAACACGCCGTTTGAGCTCATTTCTGTCAAAAATAGGGTCAAATGTGCGTGAAATACCTATGGACTTGCGTTTATGCTGCGTTTGGATGGGTGCATCACTCTCTCCATTTACTCTTTTGTAAAGTTCTGTAGCATAAGGTCCCCACGACTCAAGTGTACCGCGTCTTAAACGCAGCGCTCCGAGTGTTTTTATTTGTACTGCGTTTAGCTTTGTTCGCATATTTCGCCCAATACCTGCAAAATCTTCTACCTTTATAGGATTAACAAATTCATCAAAATCCCATTCATAAATGGTTTTGCATCCAAATGGTTTGGCATAAGTTGTGGCAAGTTTTGCAATGTAGCGAGTTTTTGCTGCACCGATGGAGACGGGGAGATTGAGCTCTTTTTTTATTTCATGGCGTAGATTGTCAATAAAGTGAGGAATTGCTTCATCTTCTACCCAGCCATTTAAATCTCCGTAAAACTCATCTATGCTGGCTTGTTCTATAAGCGGAATTTTGCGTGCCAAAAAATCATGTAACTGATGTGAGAGTTTTTGATAGAGTGACATATTTGGTGCTTTTATAATGAGTGCAGGGCAGAGTTGCAGTGCTTCTCGTATGCTCATAGCAGTTTTTATACCGTAGGCTCTTGCTTCATAACTAGAGGTTGTAAGTATGCCGCGAACGCGTCCATCAGCATCTTTAAACGCAGCTATATCATCATCTTTATCTTCGTAAGCTTTATAAAAAGTGGGTACAAAACTACCAGAATTTTCAAAGTTTACTGTCTGATTTTTTGCCTCTTTAGTAAATATTTTTGTATCACTCCTTCCACCTATGGCAACTGGCCTGTGTTCAAGCTCAGGGTGTGAAATTCGTGTAGCGCTGACAAAGAAGCAATCTATATCAATATGTATTTTCATAACAGAAGTTTATAATAGATATTTATAATTGCAAAATTTATTGCATATTGCCAAAATTTGACTATAATTGCAAAAAAATTCTAAGGATAGAAAAAATGGCACAAGTACCAGAAAATATTGGATGTGAGAATCCAGAATGTATAGCAAAAGATGAATGTAAAAGACAAGTGATTGCTAAAAATGGCACAGCAGTTGAAGTAAAAACATTTGGCGGTACAGCTGAAAAGAAATGTGGTAAGTTTTTACAAAAATAAGTAACTTTTGAAATACTTACTCCCTCTTCTCGTAATTTTTTTCACTGGATGCAGCATAAAAAATTACGAGCATAGTGAAGCAAAAATCGTCACCATAAAATCCCCCAAAATTAAATTTTCAGATATAGGATATGTTAGGCATACAGATGATGCTATTGAGCTTGAGCTTTTTGAAGCAGGGCATGTTTTTCAAAAGATTGACATCAATAGAATGATTTGTGTGCAAGATGGCTGCATGAGAAAACATAGCTTTAACAAAGAGTACTTAAACGCCTCTTATCCTGATGATATTTTGCAAAATATTATACTGGGTCATGCGATTTATGCTCAAAAAAATCAGCATAAATCAGATGATGGATTTACGCAAATTATAAAAAATAAGAGTGTCGATATAAAATATAGGGTCAATGCTCATGAGAGCTTTTTTAAAGATAGAAAAAATCATATTATTATAAGAATAAAGGAACCAAATGGCTACTAAAATGAAAAAATTTGTAGGTGCTCATGTAAGTGCAAGTGGTGGTGTTTACAATGCTCCCCTAAACGCAGAGAAAATAGGTGCAAAAGCATTCGCTCTTTTTACAAAAAATCAAAGACAATGGGTGGCAAAGCCACTTGATGCTGAGACGATAGATAAGTTTAAAAAAGCACTAGATGAGAGTGGAATACTTCCTAAACATGTACTGCCTCACGATAGCTACCTTATAAACCTTGGACATCCTGAAGTTGAAAAGCTGGAAAAATCAAGGGCTGCGTTTATAGATGAACTAGAGCGTTGTGATTTGCTAGGGCTTGACAGACTTAATTTTCATCCTGGGAGTCACTTGGCAAAAGTGGCTAAAAAAGATAAAGAGAACCCTGAAGTGATGCAACCCATAGAAGATGTATGCCTTGATGTTATTGCAGAGTCGATTAACATTGCACTTGATAAGACAAAAAATGTCAAAGCAGTCATAGAAAATACCGCAGGACAGGGAAGTAACTTAGGTTGGAAGTTTGAGCATATTGCACACATCATCGACAAGGTAGAAGATAAAAGCCGTGTAGGTGTTTGCATCGACACTTGTCATATGTTTACAGCAGGCTATGATATAAGAACCCGCGAAGCGTATGACAAAACATGGGCTGCGTTTGGCGACATCATAGGTTTTGAGTATTTGAGTGGAATGCACATTAATGACTCTAAGCCACCGCTTGGCTCGCATGTAGATAGACACCACTCACTTGGAAAGGGTGAAATAGGAATTGATGCGTTTAAATTTATAATGAATGATGAGCGAATGGATGATATTCCACTTATTTTAGAAACAATTGATGAGACGATTTGGAAAGAAGAGATAGAGATGCTTTACTCTTTTATAGAGTAAAATAAAATTTTTCGTTACAATATGGGTATATT
>NZ_JALUKE010000141.1 GCF_027056685.1 Sulfurimonas sp. | reverse complement strand
ATTGAGGTGAAAGTGTTCTATTAATTGTAAATATTCCATTAAAAAAGCATAAGTTAGCTTAAAATTTGAGAAAAAAATTATACGCTAAAGTATCAAAAATATGAAGAGTATTTAAAGCGATTTATAGTAAACTTCTTCACATGATTCAACTAACAAATATTTCCAAAAATTTTACAACACAAGAGCTTTTTAAAAACCTGAACTTCAAGCTAAACGCAGGCAACCGTGTCGGGCTTGTCGGGCGAAACGGAAGTGGAAAATCTACCCTTTTTAAAATCATTACAGAGGAAGAGCATGCCGACAGCGGCGAGGTTATCATCCCTAAAAATTATAAAATAGGCACACTCAAACAGCATCTCTCGTTTAGTGAAAAAACACTCCGTGAAGAGGCATCACTCGCACTTGGCGAAGAGATGCAGTATGATGTCTATCGTGTAGAGAAAATCCTCTTTGGGCTTGGATTTAGTGCAGAGGATTTGGAAAAAGACCCACTCTCATTTTCTGGCGGTTACCAAATACGCATCAACCTTGCCAAACTCCTCGTCACAGAACCAAACCTACTTCTTTTAGATGAACCGACCAACTATCTTGACATTGTCTCTCTGCGATGGTTGAAGAGTTTTCTGCGCAGTTTTGAGGGTGAGGTTATTCTCATTACGCATGACAGAAACTTTATGGATGGAGTATGTACACATGTAGCAGGGCTTGTACGCAAAAATATTCGACTTGTTGCAGGCGATACAGAGAAGTTTTACAGCCAGCTTTTAGCAGATGATGAACTTCACCAAAAACAAAAACTCGCACAAGATAAAAAGGTCAAAGAGCTTGAAGAGTTCATAGCCAAGAACAAAGCAAGAGCATCTACAGCCGCACTTGCCCAGTCAAAAGTAAAACAGCTTGAAAAGATGGAACTACTCGAAGATTTGGGCTATGACTCTACACTGAGTTTTAACTTCAACTATGCCGACACACCTGCAAAGATACTGCTCGATGTCAAAGATGTCAGTTTTGGTTACACACCGCAAAAACCACTCTTTGAAAACATCTCTTTTACGCTAGCAAAAGGCGAAACACTCGGCATTATAGGAAAGAACGGAAAAGGTAAATCAACCCTTTTAAATGTCATTGCAGGACTGCTTACGCCAAACGCAGGAGAGATAAACTTTAACGCAAACACAAAGTTCGCTCACTTTGGACAGACAAACATCGCCCATCTCTCGGCAAACAACACCGTAATGGATGAGATATACAACGCCAATCCAAAACTAAGTGAAGCAACCGTTCGCGGTATCTGTGGAGCTATGATGTTTAGTGGCGATATGGCAGACAAAAAAATCTCTCTGCTCTCTGGAGGAGAAAAAAGCCGTGTAATGCTCGGACAAATTATCGCGAGAGAAGTAAACCTCCTCTTTTTAGATGAGCCGACCAACCACCTTGACATCGAATCCATAGAGGCACTTACCAATGCCATCAAAGAGTTTCAAGGCTCAAGCATCATCGTCACCCACTCCGAAGAGCTGCTGCGTCGCGTTTGTGACAGGCTCATTATCTTTGCAAAAGAGGGTGCGGAATATTTCGACGGCACTTACGATGAATTTTTAGAAAAAATTGGCTGGGAAGAGGATGAGACAACAGAGCAAAAAGAGAAAACTGCTCCAAAATCTTCTACAAAAGAGAACAAAAAACGCCGTGCAGAACTTGTGCGAGAGCGAAACAAACTTACTTCACCACTTAAGAAAAAAGTAGATAAACTTGAAGAGCAAATCATGGAGCTTGAAAACACCCTTTCACTCAAGCACGAAGCACTTATAGAGGCTTCAAACGCAGGAGATAGTGCAACACTTATGGAGCTTTCAAAAACTGTTTCAGAGATGGAGAATGAAGTAGAAACGCTTTTTGAAACCCTTGAAATCGAACAGACAAAACTTGATGAGATTATCCAAGAGTACGAAAAACAGATAGAGGATTTAACATGAGTTTAGAGTTATATTTTCTGCGTTCAAGTGAGCAAAAAATCGTAACAGATCTGCTGTACTATTCACAACATCTTGATGAAACCGATAAAAACCTAGAAGATATTCAAGCATTAAAAATTTACTATGATTTTTACGGACTTACCGCTAAAGACTTAGGGGTTTATGCCCTTAAAGATGGAGCAATAGCTGGTGCAATTTGGAGTAGACGACTGAGTGAGTATCACAATTCTAAGGCATATATACTCGATGACACACCTGTGCTAAATCTTGCCATAAAGCCTGCGTTTAGAGGAGAAGGTATAGCAACAGCACTTATCAACCAATACCTCAGCGAAGCATCTAAGCTCTACAAACTACTCTCCATTAGTGTGCCAAAAGAGAACATAAGCTTTTTAGAAAAATTTGGTTTTGAAGTCGTAAATGGGAGTGAGCACATAAGTTACGCAGGAGACAAGGAGTCTCTCATTATGCGCAAAGAGTTACAAAAGCAAGAGGAGAAGGAGAGCTTTACAGATTTTAGCTCCTGCAAGTGGCTTGATTAAAATGTTTAGAGTACCCAAACACTAAATTTCTTCGCTTTTATTTTTCTATTTTTAAGCTGTTTTTCTGCTTCGTCTATAAATTTGCTTTCTATGGCAACATAAGCTTGTCTATCGTAGATGTCAATTTTTCCGATATTTGCACCTTTGAGACCTACATCTCCCGTTAATGCACCTAAAATATCCCCTGCACGGAGTTTATCTTTTTTACCGCCCTCAATTACAAGCGTCACATACTGCGGTTTCATCTCAAACGCAGTCTCTTTACTCAATGCTCTCTCTTTTAGAAATGTCACCTCATCGCTCGCATACTCATCTGCTTTTTCACTCTCAAAACTCTCATATAAAGATATGGCAATTCCCTCAGCGCCTGCGCGTCCTGTTCTTCCTATACGATGCGTGTAAGTCTCAAAGCCATGAGGCAGGTCATAATTTACCACCATACTAAGCTCTTTGATGTCAAGTCCACGAGCTGCTACATCTGTTGCTACTAAAATAGGACATGACTTGTTAGCAAACTGCACTAACACATCATTACGTTCATATTGTTCTAAATCCCCATGAATAGCCAGTGCATCTATCTTATTTTGTACTAACGACTCTGCTAACTCTTTGGCTTGAATTTTTGTGTTAGTAAAAACAATGACATTTTGAGGTTT
>NZ_JALUKE010000140.1 GCF_027056685.1 Sulfurimonas sp. | reverse complement strand
AAACTAAATTTTTTTCTATGCTACTAATAAGAGATATGTTAAGTTATTTAGTTAGAGTTTTTACTCTTTGTTGATTTTACAATGTTATTTACCCCTTTGAACTGATTACAGTCAAAGTTAAGTACACACTCTGTGTCTTTAGCTTTGATTGTCTAGGTGGCTATAGAGAGAGGGAAACGCCTGGCTCCATTCCGAACCCAGAAGCTAAGCCTCTCATCGCTGATAATACTGCACCTTTCAGGTGTGGAAATGTAGGTCGCTGCCTAGTTAATCGTTCTTTACTTTTACTTCACTCTTTATTCTTATTACTTTACTTCTTTGTATTTTTTTATTTATAATATTTTAGAGTCTATATTCCAAGTATGTGTTATTTTGTCCATATGTACAGCATATAGTCTATTTAAAAATTCATTTCTTGATATTTCTTTCGCCCCAAGTGACTTCAAATGACTTGTCGGCACTTGACAATCTATAAAATCATATCCCCATTTTTTTAAATGTTTTACAAGCATATAGTAAGCTGCTTTAGAGGCATCTGATTTATAAGTAAACATTGATTCTCCACAAAATACTTTTCCTATTGTCAAACCATATAGACCACCTACAAGTTCTCCATTTTGATAACTTTCAACGCTATGTGCAATACCCATACCGTGTAGAACATTAAATGATTCAATTAGCTCTTCATTTATCCAAGATCCTTCTTGTCCTACTCTTATTGTTGTCGCGCAACAACGCATAACCTTTTCAAAATTAGTATCAAATTTATAGGTAAATTTTTTAAGACTTTTTTTGAGAGATTTGCTGAGTTTGAAATCATCTAATTCCATTATAAGACGAGGATCTGTTGACCACCAAAGTATAGGATCTTGGTTAGAGTACCAAGGGAAGATACCATTTTGATAAGCTCTAATAAGTCTGGAAGGATTTAAGTCTCCTCCCCATGCTACAATGCCTTCCTCATTCGCATCACGAGGATTAGGAAAGCTTAGTGAGTATTTATTTAATTGAGGAATATACATTAATTTTTTATGTATTCATTTATTAGTGCATTGTTTTTTACATCTACTACTACTTGTCCACCATTTTGCAGAGTACCAAAAAGAATTTCATCACTAAGTTTATTTATAATGTTTTCTTTAATATATCTCTTAAGTGGTCGCGCACCCATCTCCGCTTTAAAAGATTTTTCAACTATGTATTTGGCAACTTTATCTGTAACTGTTACATTTATTTTTTTCTTTTTAAGTTCACTATTTAATTCATCTATAAATTTATAGACTATGCCTTGTAGGACATTAGAAGAAAGTGGCTGAAATTCTACGGTAGCATCTAGTCTATTTCTAAATTCTGGTGTGAAAAAGGCTTTCAAATCTTCATTTTTTGCCAGCGATTCATCTTTATTGAAACCCATAACATGTCGAGCGCTTGCCCCTATATTTGATGTCATAATTAATATAACATTTTGAAAATCTGCTTTATATCCATTATTATCTGTTAGTGTAGCACTATCCATAATCTGTAGTAAAATATTTATTAAATCTGGGTGTGCTTTTTCTATTTCATCTAACAGTAAAACAGTATATGGATGTTTTTTAATTGCTTCAGTGAGTAGACCTCCCTGTTCGTACCCTACATAGCCTGGAGGTGCTCCAACTAAACGAGAAAGGGCATGTTTTTCCATATACTCACTCATATCAAATTTTTCAAAATGAATGCCTAAAGTATCACTGAGTGCAATGGCAAGTTCTGTTTTACCAACCCCCGTTGGTCCAGAAAACAGAAATGAACCTATAGGTTTATTGGTAGGTGTAAGCCCAGCTTTAGCAATTTTTATGGCTTTAGAGACAGTTTCAACTGCACTATCTTGTCCTATGACTCTTTTCTTTAAATTTTCATCCAAATTTTGCAAAGATAGAGTTTCACTTGTACTGATTGTCGCGGGAGATATCCCAACTATTGATGCTATGGTTTTCTCTATATCGGCTGCGTTTACTTTTGATTTTTTTGGCTCTTTTAGATGAAAAGATGCTGCCGTTTCATCTATTAAATCAATTGCGATATCAGGTAAAAATTTATCATTTATATAACGTTTCGAGAGCTCTATTGCTGTTTTTAGAGCTTTATTTGTATATTTAACAGAGTGGTGAGCTTCATATTTTTTTTGTAAACCTTTGAGGATGAGATAGCTTGTCTTTTTTGAAGGTTCGTTAATATCAATTTTAGAAAATCTTCTGCTAAGAGCTTTGTCTTTCTCAAAGCCATTTCTATACTCTGCAAAAGTTGTTGCACCCATACATTTTATTTCCCCAGAGGCAAGTGCTGGTTTGAGTTGATTTGCTGCATCCATAGTTCCACTTGTACTTCCTGCACCAATAAGTGTATGAATTTCATCTATAAAGAGTATTGCATTTTCTTCATGCTTTAGTTCATCCATAACGCCTTTAAGACGTTTTTCAAAATCACCTCTGTACTTTGTACCAGCAAGTAATGCGCTTAAGTCTAAGGCATATAATTTTGCATTATTGATGATTTTAGGAACATCATTTGCTGCTATTTTTAACGCAAGTCCTTCTGCAATAGCTGTTTTACCAACACCTGGTTCACCGACTAATATAGGATTATTCTTTTTACGCCTACAAAGGATTTGGATAACTCTTTTTATCTCTTTTTCTCTGCCAATTACAGGGTCTATTTTATTCTCTTTTGCTTTTGCAATCAGATCTATCGAATATTTCGAGAGATTTGACTCTTTTGTGTCTGTATTCGTTCCTTGACTCTCGTGGGATATTATTTCTAATATATCAAGTTTTGAGATTTGGTATTTGCTTAATAAGGCGTAAGTAAAAGTATGCTCTTCCTCAAAGAGCGCTACAATTAGGTCGCCTATATCTGCATTTTCTTGTCCTGAAGATTGTATATGTCTTACCATTTTATCAATAAGTCTTGCAAGCGCGACACTTTCATAAGGATCTTGCTCTATATTTTTAGGTAATACTTCCATACTATTTTTGAGATATTCAGCTAATTCCTCTTTCATCTTTGCTACATCTCCTCCACAAGCATCAATAATAGTAGCACCATCTTCAGAGCTTAATAGCAGATAAAAAACATGTTCTATTGTTAAATATTCGTGATGTAACTGTTTTGCAAAGAGTATAGATTTTTGAAATATATCGTTGAGTGATGCACTTATCATTTTTATTCCTTCTCCATCATAGCTTTTAAAGGGAAACTACTCTCTTTAGCCTTTCGTTTCACCTGCATAATTTTTGTTTCTGCAACTTCATAAGAGTAAACCCCACATAGACCCTTCCCCTTTTCATGTACTTCAAGCATAGTCTTTTGAGCATCCTCATAACTTTTGTGAAATATACTCATAAGAATATCTATAACAAATTCCATAGAAGTATAATCATCATTGAGCAAAAAAACTTTGTATTTATCAGGATATTTTAGTGCAATTTCGTCATATAATTCAAATTCTGTATGTGTAGACATAATCTTTACTTTGCTGCGTTTAGAAAGTCATCAATTATATCTTGGGGATTTTCCAATCCCACAGATACTCTTATAAGACCATCAGTAATACCAAGAAACCTTCTCGTATGTGCATCAAAATCACTATAAATTGTAGAAGCCATATGCAGAGCTAATGTTCGACTATCCCCAATATTCGCTGTTATTGTGGCTATCTTTGTTCTTTTTAGAAACTCAAAAGCCCTCTCTTTTGTCTGCATATCTATAGTGAAAAGTGTTCCACAGCCATTAGAAAATTGTTCTAAATATCTGCTGTGTTGTGGATGTGATTTTAAAGATGGATGGTTGATGTTTAGTCCACTTTTACTCAGCTCTTCTGTAATGATTTCAATGCTTTTTACAACTCTTGGTAAACGCAGTGCTAAGGTTTCTAAGCCTAACATTGTTTGGTAACTAGCATGAGCATTTGCACTCATTCCAAAGTCTCTTAAAGCTCTTTTCTTTGCATTTGGAATAAGTGCCATAGCACCTGTATTTTTGATAAAATTAGTTAAAAAATCATAGCGTTTGCTTTTAAATTTATCATTGCCCTCGTTTATAGCACGAAAAGCGACACAACCACCTAAAGCAGATGAGTTTCCAGATATTACTTTTGTTGTTGAATAAACAACAATATCTGCACCGAGTGCAATGGGCGAGATACTCAAAGGTGTAATAGTATTATCAACAATAAGTGCAACCCCTGCATTATTTGCAATGGCAGCGATTTTTTTAATATCAGGAAGTTGCATATTTGGATTTCCTACACTTTCTAAAAAGATAATTTTAGTTTTTTCACTTATAGCTTGGGTGATTTTTTCAAATTCATCAACATCAAAGAAAGATGTTTTAACTCCAAAACGACTGATAGTTTCACTAAAAAATGAGTAAGTACCTCCAAAAAGTCCCCCTATACTGATGACTTCATCACCTGATGAAAGAAGAGACATTGTTGCGAGGGTTGTCGCAGCCATCCCCGAACTTGTGGCAACTGCACCTATTGCACCATCTATCTCTGCCATAATAGATTCTAATCTTGCAGTTGTAGGATTGCCCATTCGGGAATAGAGTGGTTTTTTAACACTTCCGTTAAATATTCCCTCCGCAATTTCTGGTGTACCATATGCAAATGATGCAGATGAGACGATTGTAGGAGAAACTGCTCCCTCTTTAAACCCAATATTTTGGACAAATTTTGTACAATATTCTTCAAATTTATTCATACTTCTTATATACCTTTTAGTTAGTGTATAAATTATATCGAATTGGATATAAAAACTATCCTAAAGAGTTTAATTATGCTAAAATTATAAAATATAATCTAATAGGATGGCAGATGGATAATACAACGGTATTGGATAAATTGAGTGAAAAAGTTTCACAAATACTTCAAGAGCGTCAAACACTAAAAAGTGAAGCTGAGGCAATGAGAAATGAAC
The DNA here is from genome assembly GCF_027056685.1 of Sulfurimonas sp. Lineage (GTDB taxonomy): Bacteria > Campylobacterota > Campylobacteria > Campylobacterales > Sulfurimonadaceae > Sulfurimonas. The sequence continues at coordinate 4,953 of NZ_JALUKE010000140.1, read as the reverse complement.
TTGTAGCATTAAAGGCGAATTGTGAATTGAAGAATCAAGAAATTGATAAATTAGCAGAAGAAAATGCACTCAAAGATTTAGAAATAGAAGAAATTGTAAACAAAATAGAAAGTATTTTAGGCTAAAAGTAAATGAGTAAAAAAATAGGCTTACATATTGGCGGACGTCGATTTGATGTAGATGTTGAAGAGAAGTTTGCACTATTTTTAGAACAAAAGATGGCTGATGACTTTAATATAGATGGAAATAATGATTTAAAAATATTGCTGCAGGCATATGTAAGAAAAAATCATGAGCTCTATCTTCAAAATAAAAAGATAGATGAAATTTTAGAAAAACTTGAAAAGTAGAGATTATTTTATGCTACTGTAAGTTTTTATTGCTATAATTTCACCCTCTTAATAAAGAGATGGTGTGCGCTCGTAGCTCAGCTGGATAGAGCACTGGTTTGCGGTACCAGCGGTCACACGTTCGAATCGTGTCGGGCGCACCATATTTAAACTTCATCTACATAAAACTCACAATAATTTTAACAATAATAAAAACTCCTTATCGCTTAACTGGATAAAGCAGTCCCCTCCTAAGGGATAGCTCAAGGTTCGAGTCCTTGTGGGGAGACCACTCATATAGTTTTGTATCAAAATAATTTTCTAGGACTATGGTTAAGTATTGATGTGTTTATTTAAGCAATTAAGCTATAATTCCATTAATGAAAAAAGACATAAATTTTACAGTAAAATCTCCTTATCAACCTGCGGGTGATCAGCCAAAGGCCATTGAAGTATTAAGTAAAAGCATACTTGATGGGAATCGTTACCAGACACTTGAAGGTGTAACAGGTAGTGGAAAAACACATACTATGGCGCGAGTTATAGAGAATGTAAAAATGCCGACCATTATTATGACTCATAACAAAACTTTAGCGGCTCAATTGTACTCAGAGTTTCGCCAGTTTTTTCCTCATAATCATGTTGAGTATTTTGTTTCGTATTATGATTATTATCAACCAGAAGCCTATATTCCTCGTCAAGACCTTTTTATAGAAAAAGATAGTGCTATTAATGATGAACTTGAACGACTGCGTTTGAGTGCTACTGCAAATCTGCTCTCTTATGATGATGTTATTGTTATCGCTTCTGTTTCTGCTAATTATGGTCTTGGTGATCCTGAAGAGTACCAAAATATGGTGCAATCTCTTGAAATCGGGGATGAAGTAGCGCAAAAAAAGCTACTACTGCGTTTAGTAGAGATGGGATATTCTCGTAATGACAACTATTTTGATAGTGGACATATTCGTGTCAATGGGGAGAGTATAGATATTTATCCACCATATTTTGAGCAAGAAGCAATTCGTGTTGAGTTCTTTGGGGATGAAATAGAAGCGATTTATACTTTTGATGTAATTGATAATAAAAAATTAGAAGAACATAAAAGCGTCACAATCTATGCAACTTCACAGTTTAGTGTTTCTCAGGAGAAGATGTCAGTTGCTATTAAACGCATAGAAGAAGAACTTGATGCAAGGCTTGCATACTTTCAAAAAGAGGGAAAACTTGTAGAGTATCAACGCTTAAAACAGCGTGTAGAGTTTGATTTGGAGATGCTACAAACAACTGGAATGTGTAAAGGGGTTGAAAACTACTCAAGGCTTTTAACAAATAAAAAGCCTGGTGAAGCACCTTTTACTCTGCTTGATTATTTTGAACAAAATCATAAAGAGTATCTTGTGATTGTTGATGAGTCACATGTCTCTCTTCCTCAGTATAGAGGAATGTATGCTGGGGATAGGGCTAGAAAAGAGGTGCTTGTTGATTATGGATTTCGTCTGCCAAGTGCCTTAGACAATAGACCTCTAAAAGCAGATGAGTATATAAATAAAGCACCACACTATCTTTTTGTATCGGCAACCCCTGCAGAGTATGAGCTTGAACTCTCTTCTACTAAAGCAGAACAAATCATACGACCAACTGGCCTGCTTGACCCTATTATAGAGATAAAACCATCTGATAATCAAGTAGAAGATATACATGACGAGATAAAGGGCATAGTTGCAAAGAATGAGCGTGTCCTTATAACGGTTCTAACAAAAAAGATGGCAGAAGCCTTAACGAAATATTTAGCAGATTTAGGTATAAAAGTGCAGTATATGCACTCTGATATAGATACGATTGAACGCAATCAAATTATTCGTTCACTGCGTTTAGGGGAGTTTGATGTTTTAATTGGTATTAATTTACTTCGAGAAGGTTTAGATTTGCCTGAGGTCTCTTTGGTTGCTATTTTAGATGCAGACAAAGAGGGCTTTTTAAGAAGTGAAACGGCGCTTGTACAAACCATAGGGCGAGGGGCGAGAAATGAGAATGGACGGGTTATTTTATATGCAAATAAAATGACAGGTTCGATGCAAAGAGCCATAGATAAAACGAATGATAGGCGTGCCTTGCAAGAAGCAAATAATAAAAAGTATGGGATTACGCCGACAACGACAAAAAGAGCTTTAGATGAAAATCTAAAACTTGAAGATCACGGAGGACTCTATCAAAAACACAAAAAGATGGATAAAATTCCTCCAAGTGAGCGAAAAGCAATCATTAAAGAGCTTTCAATGAAAATGAAAGAGGCTGCTCGTGAGTTGAACTTTGAGGAGGCTGCAAGGCTTCGTGATGAAATTACAAAAATAAAAAAATTATAGTTTAAAAAATCAAGGAAAAACATGGAAGATACACTTAACAACTTAGCAACATACGGATATATAGGGCTTTTCCTCTACTCTCTTGGAGGAGGTTTTGTTGGACTCGTGGCAGCAGGCGTTCTTAGTTTTATGGGAAAGATGGATTTGTCACTCTCTATTGCTATTGCGTTTAGTGCAAATGCTTTAGGTGATATTCTTCTCTTTTGGCTTACTCGTTACCAAAAAACGATGATGGTTGAGGGGCTTCGCAAGCATAGAAGAAAGGTGGCTTTGGCTCATATTTTGATGAAAAAAAATGGTGACTGGGTGATTTTTATTCAAAAATTTATTTATGGTTTAAAAACAGTTGTTCCTATTGCTATTGCTTTAACAAAGTATGATTTTAAAAAGTTTGCAATTTTAAATGTTTTTGCAGCGGCTATTTGGGCATTAGCATTTGGTTTGAGTAGTTACTACTTTGGTGCAGTTTTAAGTAAATTCGCAATGTTTATTAGTGATAACAAATGGTTAGCACCAGTTATACTTATAACTATTGGTGGAGCAACTTGGCTTTATATGGAAAAAGTAACAAAGAAGAAAAAAAAGAGATAGAGTAGAAAGCTTTTAGCTTTCTACTTTTGGTCCTGCAGTTGAGAAGTCAAATTGACTATCTGCATCTTGGTAGCGTTTGAAGTTTTCTATAAACATTGCAGCTAATTCATCTCTAGCTTTATCAAATGCCTCTTTATCTTCCCAAGCATTTCTAGGATTAAGAAGTTCAGGATTGATATCGCCCAAAGTTTTTGGCACTTGAAGTCTAAAAGTTTTTGTGGTGTCAAATTCACTCTCTTTAATTGAACCATCTAAAATAGCATTGACACAAGCACGAGTATCTTTAAGGCTCATGCGTTTTCCAACACCATAAGCACCACCAGTCCAGCCTGTATTTACAAGGTAAACATTTACATTATGCTCATCTATTTTTTTACCGAGAAGGTCAGCATATACTGTTGGATGCAGTGTCATAAACGCCTCTCCAAAACATGCAGAGAATGTTGCAACTGGCTCTGTAATACCTCTTTCAGTACCTGCTACTTTTGCAGTATAACCACTTAAGAAGTAGTACATTGCCTGCTCTTTTGTAAGTTTAGATACTGGAGGTAAAACACCAAACGCATCAGCAGATAAGAAAATGATATTTTCAGGATGTCCAGCCATAAGATTTGATTTATGATTTACAATATGCTCAATTGGGTAAGAGACACGAGTATTTTCAGTTTTTGAATCGTCATTATAATCAACAATACCATTGTCTTTAACAACAACATTTTCTAAAAGTGCATCTTTTTTAATTGCACCAAAAATTTCAGGTTCATGCTCTCCATTAAGATTAATTACTTTTGCATAACATCCACCTTCAAAGTTAAAGACGCCATCATCATCCCAACCATGCTCATCATCACCAATTAAAGCACGCTTTGGATCAGTAGAGAGTGTAGTTTTTCCTGTACCGCTTAGACCAAAGAAAAGAGCTGTGTCTCCACGCTCTCCAACATTTGCTGAACAGTGCATAGAGAGTTTGCCATCAAGTGGAAGCCAGTAGTTCATCATTGAAAAAATACCTTTTTTCAACTCACCACCATACCAAGTACCACCGATGATACAAAGATTTCTCTCTACATCAAAAAGAACAAACACTTCAGAGTTCATTCCATGTTCTTTCCATTTGTCATTCACTGCTTTACATGCATTTAAAACTGTAAAGTCTGCTTTAAATGTATCTAATTCATCTGCAGTCGGACGGATAAACATATTTTTAACAAAGTGAGATTGCCATGCAACTTCCGTTATAAAACGGATAGATTTTTTTGAAGCTGGACTTGCTCCACTATATACATCAGTAACATAAAGGTCTTTTCCTGAGAGTTGTTGGCGAGAAAGTTCAAGTAACTCATCAAAAATCTCTTCACTTATCTTTTGGTTTACATCGCCCCAAGCAATATATTTGTTAGACGGTGCACGATCTACAAAATATTTATCTTTTGGACTACGACCTGTGAAAATACCAGTATCAACAGTAGCAGCACCGCTACTAGTCTCTTGTACCTCACCATTTTCAAGTTCATGTTTTTTTAGCTCATCAAAGCTAATATTATGATAAACTTCACCAACGCTCTTAAGTCCTAAATCTTCCAACTCTTTTGTTACATTCATACTTTACCTTCTGGTACATATTAATTGATACTTTTTAGTAGTGTATCATCTCTAGAGTGAAATTATAC
>NZ_JALUKE010000139.1 GCF_027056685.1 Sulfurimonas sp. | reverse complement strand
ATATATATTAACTATTATTCAGTATTTAGAGTACTAATAATTTTGGTACTAAAATTGCTTGGCTATATTAATAAAATAGATGGAGCAATTTTATGGGCATAGAAATATCAAAAACTCACTCATTACTAGCACAGGCTATGGACTATCGTGCTGCGCGTCAAGATATGATAGCTTCAAATATTGCTAATGTAGATACTCCTTACTACAAACCTCGTGACATCAGCTTTCAAGATGCGCTCATTGCCAAAGAAAATGAGCTTTATAAAAATCCATCAAAACAGTTACAGATGGCTATGACAAACCCTAGAGATTTAAAACCTCAAGAGGAGTCTGAGAGTTTAAAGCCTACACTCTTTTTTAGAGATGGACATATGGCACGAAACGATGGAAACAGTGTGGACATAGATGTAGAGACGACAGAGATGAGTAAAAACTCCATTATGTTTAATGCTCTTGTAATGGCAAACAAAAAAGATAGTGCAATTTTTAACAGCGTAATAGACGCTTCATCAAAAATAAACTAAGGACAAAAAAGTGAGTAATTTTTTAAGCGGTTTTGACATCAGTGGTTATGGAATGTCTGCTCAACGGGTTCGTGTGAATGTTATCTCAAGTAACATTGCAAATGCACAGACTACACGAACTGAAGAGGGTGGACCTTATAGACGTAGAGAGGTAGTATTTAAAGCCATAAACTTTAATGATGCTTACAACAAAGCTCTTGGGAACACTACACAAAGCGCTAGTTATGAAGACCCATTAAATGAAGGTCAAGAAGGTGAAAAGGTAAATCCTGCTATAATGAGCGTAGCAGTTGATAAAATTGTAAGAGACGACTCAAAACCTCTTATGAAATATGAACCAAATAACCCAGATGCAGACTCAAGCGGATATGTTGCTTACCCCAACATTAATCCAGTTATAGAGATGTCTGATTTAGTTGAGGCGACACGCTCTTACCAAGCGAATGTAGCTGCGTTTGAGAGTGCAAAAAATATGGCAAACAGTGCTATTTCACTGTTGCAATAAAGGAAGTTGTAGATTATGAATAATATAAACAAGATAGCAGGTACATCCACAGCCGATTTATTAAAACAAAAAAGTAAAATAGAGACTCCAACAGGTGGTGAGCAGTTTGCAAAGCATCTAACATCTGCACTTAATGAAGTCAATGATATGCAAAAAGAGAGTGAACATGCAATAGCAGACTTAGCAACAGGTCAGGTCAAAGACCTGCATCAAGCAGCTCTTGCAATTGGAAAAGCGGAAACAAGCATGAAACTTATGCTTGAAATTCGCAACAAAGCACTCAATGCATATAAAGAGATTGGCAGAACGCAGGTCTAATCCTTCTGCCACGCAAAAATCTCCCTCACACAATGGTAAACCCTAGCAAAAGTAAAAAAATACTCCTTTTATATGTCCTTATAGTCATAGCATTTATTGTCTTTTTAAGTGTTATGCTACTAACAGTTTTAAAATCACGAAATATGCCCTCACTTTATGCTGTGGAGAGTTCAAAAGCTTCCAGAGGGGCTATCATTAGCGCAGACGGCTTTCATCTTGCCACGACTAAAAAGCTCTACAAAGCAGTTGTCGATACACGCTACATTGACCCACAAAAAAAAGAGCTTTTTATTAAACTTTTTAATATCTACTCAGGCATAAGCATCAATAAAATAAGAAAACGACTCTCTAAACGCAGAGGTGTTGTAGTTTTGAGTTACAATGTCGAAGAGATTCAATCACATTACTTGAAAAAGCTTGCCCATGAACTACGCCGTTTTAAAGTTTTTCTTTCGCTTAAAAATCCAAGAACAGGTCTGCGTTCTGTACATGGTCTTAGCGTTATCGAAAGTGGAGAGAGTAGAGAATACCCTTATGGGAAATTGCTCACACCAATTTTGGGCTATCCACATAAAATTGAAGAGGATGGCTTTACCTTTGTAAAAGGGGTAAAAGGGCTTGAAAAACGATGGGATGCAGAGCTGTCACCACGACAAGATGGTTATTCTAGAGGTAAAAGAGATGTCAATAGTTATATTATTTTAAACAAAGAGAGTTTTACAAAACCAAAAATAAATGGACTCAGCATCAAGCTCACAATTCCTGTAGCATTTCAAATAAAAATAGAAAAGATGCTTGATAAAATGAAAATTGAACTTCGTGCAAAAGAGGTCATGCTCGCTGTAATGAATTCAAAAACGGGAAGAGTCTTAGCAATGGCAAGTTCAAACAGATACTTTCCAAAAGCAATTAAACGCAGTGATTATCCATCGCTTAATAGCAATATGATTGAGTACAGTTTTGAACCAGGTAGTGTTTTAAAACCCATCACATTTTCACTTCTTTTAGAACATAAATTAGTTAATCCTTATGAACTAGTAAATGGACATGGTGGAAGATATAGAATAGGACGAAAAGTTATTACTGATGAGCATAGGTTTCATTGGCTCTCTGCTGAAAATGTCATTGTCTACTCTTCTAATGTTGGAATGGCTCAACTCTCTCAAAAACTCTCTGGATACCAATTTAACAATGGACTTAAAGAGTTTGGATTTGGCAAGAAATCTACCCCAGATTTAATTTATGAGCGTACAGGATATGTTCCCACACAACAACGACTTAACAACGAAATTTACAAAGCAACTTGTTCTTATGGCTATGGCATACGAGTAAACCTTATGCAACTTATGCGTGCTTATGATGTTTTTAATAACAATGGAATGATGGTCTATCCACGCATAGTCGATGCTTTCATAGATGATCAAGGACAAGCAAAAAAACTAGAACAACTCGATACTGTTCAGGTTCTTCCAAGTGCTGTGGCACAAAGAGTCAAGAAGATACTCATTAAAACGGTAAACAAGGGAACAGGTAGAAAAACCATTATAAGAGGCTTACAAATAGGGGGCAAGACAGGAACGGCACATACAGTTGAAAAAGGAAAATATGTCAATAAATATAACACTACCTTTATGGGATTTGTCAATGACAAAAAGCACCGCTACACAATGGGGGTTGTAGTAATTCAACCACAAAAAAGCCAGTATGCAGCACAAACTGCTGTTCCTGTATTTAAAAAAGCAGTTGAGATTATGATAGAAGATGGTTACTTAAAGCCAGATATTATCAAGTAATCTTGTCTCTCCTGAAAGTGCCTCAATTAAAATAATAGTGTTG